>CBFGLY010000296.1:0-2206 GCA_965649725.1 uncultured Sphingomonas sp. | reverse complement strand
GCTTGACCTAGCGTCGCGGATGCAAACGCCAGAGCCAAGCGAGGATTTTGAATGAAGCCGACGAAGGAGTTTCGACC
This sequence comes from uncultured Sphingomonas sp., assembly GCA_965649725.1. Lineage (GTDB taxonomy): Bacteria > Pseudomonadota > Alphaproteobacteria > Sphingomonadales > Sphingomonadaceae > Sphingomicrobium. The sequence goes on along the minus strand of CBFGLY010000296.1, from coordinate 2,129 downwards.
AGTGCGCTACGCCTATGGGGTCGCCATGGCCCTGCTTCTGGGGGGAACCGCCTTTTCGGCGATCACCGGTCAGGCCGGGGCGCAAGTCGCTCAGAATGCGCCGACCGCCATGGTGCCGAGGGCGGGCGCCCCGATCAGCTTCGCCGACCTCGCCGCCAAGCTGCAGCCCGCGGTGGTCAACATCTCGACCAAGCAGCGCGTGCCGGTGCGCCGCCAGGTCGACCCGTTCGAGGAATTCTTCCGCCGTTTCGGCGGGCAGGTGCCGCAGGGCCAGGGCCAGGGCCAGGATGCAAACCCCCAGACCCGCGAGGCGGGTTCGCTGGGCTCGGGCTTCCTGATTTCGCCGGATGGCTATGTCGTCACCAACAACCATTTGATCCAGGGCGTCAACGGGACCGGGACGGTCGACAGCGTCACCGTCATCCTGGCCGATCGCAAGGAATATCCGGCGCGGATCGTCGGCCGTGACAGCGCGTCCGACCTGGCGCTTCTCAAGATCGAAGGGTCGAACCTGCCCTATGTGAACTGGGGCGATTCGACCAAGGCCCGGGTCGGCGACTGGGTGGTGGCGATCGGCAACCCCTACGGCCTCGGCGGAACCGTCACTGCCGGCATCATCTCCGCCGTCCATCGGGGCGGCATCACCGGCGGCGCCTATGATCGCTATCTTCAGACCGATGCCGCGATCAACATGGGCAATAGCGGCGGCCCGATGTTCGACATGCAGGGCAATGTCATCGGCATCAATTCGGCATTGATCTCACCGACCGGAGCAAGCGTCGGCATCGGCCTCGCCATTCCGGCCGAAGCGGCCAAGCCGGTAATCGAGGCGCTCCGCCGCGGCCAGCGTCCGGAACGCGGCTATCTCGGCGTCGGCCTTCAGCCGCTGGACGAGAATATCGCCGACAGCCTGGGCCTCCCCAAGGACCGCGGCGAGATCGTTCGCACGGTCGTCCCCGGAGAGCCGGCGGCCAAGGCCGGGATCCAGCAGGGCGACGTGATCGTCCGGGTCGGCGGGCAGGAAGTGACGCCAGACGAAACGGTCAGCTATCTGATCGCCAACACCTCGGTCGGCACTCGCGTACCCGTGGACATCATCCGCGGCGGCCGTCAGATGACCTTGCAGGTCCAGGTCGGTCAGCGTCCGACAGAGGAAGAATTGGCCAAGCAGGCCGGCGGCGACGGCGACGACGATGGCCAGGCGCTGGGCGAGGAAACGCCGGTCGCGCCCGGAGCTGCGCTGGGCCTCTCCATGCAGCCGCTGAACGCGCAGATCATCCGCGCGCTCAACCTTCCGACCGACGTGCGGGGCGTGGTGATCACCGCGATCGACCCGGGCAGCGACGCGGCCGAAAAGGGTCTTCGCCGGGGCGACGTGATCATGTCGGTCAATCGCCAGGCGGTGACCGCACCCTCGCAAGTGGTGGCGGCGGTCGAAGCCGCGCGCAAGGCCGGCCGATCCAGCGTGCTGCTGCTCGTCAAGCGCGGCCAGGCCCCGGAAGCCTTCATCGGCGTGGAAATCGCCGCCCGTTAGCCTGTCTTGTTGCTGACGCTCCTTCGGCCTAGGCTCCTCGTGAGTCCAGCCGAAGGAGCGATGCGACCCCCATGGCCAGCAATCCCGCGACCAGCATATTCATCGGGGCCGCGCCCGGCGGCGCCAAGCCGCAGCAACTGGAGCTTAAGCGAGCCAACCGCCACGGATTGATCGCCGGCGCTACCGGGACGGGCAAGACCGTCACCCTGCAAGGCATTGTCGAGGGCTTGTCCGCGGTCGGCGTGCCAAGCTTCGTCGCCGACGTGAAGGGCGACCTGGCCGGCCTGGCGATGCCTGGAGCCGCCACCGCCAAGCCGCACGAGGCCTTTGCCGCCCGCGCCGCCGAGATCGGCTATTCGGACTGGAGCTACCAGGGCTTCCCGGTCCAGTTCTGGGATTTGTTCGGGGAGCAGGGTCACCCGATCCGGACCACGGTCAGCGAGATGGGGCCGTTGCTCCTGTCGCGGCTGATGAACCTCAACGAGGTTCAGGAGGGCGTCATGACCATCGCCTTCCACGTCGCCGACAAGGACGGGCTGATGCTGCTCGACCTCGACGATTTGCAGGCGATGCTGGTCAACATCGGGGAGCGGGC
>CBFGLY010000295.1:0-2215 GCA_965649725.1 uncultured Sphingomonas sp. | reverse complement strand
CCACGGATGAGGTCGAGGCGATTGGCATCGACCGTGCCCGCATGGAATTGGAAAGGGCGGACATCGTCCTTTGGCTGGGTCCGGTCGACCAAGCGCCGGAACACCGCAACCTTCTGCGGGTGCGCGCCAAGGCGGACCTGCCCGCCGGGCGGTCTGATCTTTGCGACGTAGCGACTTCGTCAGTAACCGGAGAGGGTTTGGCGGAACTGGCGGGCCTGCTGATCGAAATGGCCAAGTCGATCCTTCCATGGGGCGGGGAACTGGCGCTCGACCGCCGGCAACATGATCTCATTACGCAGGCTTCGACAGCGCTCGGCAGAGCGGCTGCGATAGACGATCCGGTGCTGATCGCCGAGGAGTTGAGGGTAGCTCGAACCGCGATCGATCGAGTGAGCGGCCTGGCCGGCGTTGAAGATTTGTTGGACGTATTGTTCGGGCGATTCTGCCTCGGAAAGTGAATGTTCCACGTGGAACATGCCGCCAGCGTTGAATGGCTTTCGCCACCACGTTATGGGCGACGCATGTACGATGTTGTGGTCATTGGCGGCGGCCATGCCGGCTGCGAGGCAGCTTGCGCGGCGGCACGACGCGGCGCTCGCACCGCGCTTCTGACCTTCCGCACTGACGATCTTGGGCAAATGTCCTGCAATCCCTCCATCGGCGGGGTTGGAAAGGGACATTTGGTCCGTGAGGTCGATGCCATGGGCGGAATCATGGCAAAGGCCGCGGACCGCTCCGCAATTCATCGCCGCATGCTGAATGCGAGCAAGGGGAGCGCCGTCCGAGGGCCGAGAATTCAGGCCGACCGGCGGCTCTATCGGTCCGCCGTTGCGGAGCTCGTTTCCGGAAACGGCGTCCAGCTGGTCGTGGGCGAAGCGACGCGGTTGCTGGTCGCTGACGGTCGGGTCGGCGGAGTTGGCTTGGCGGACGGAACGGAAATCGCGGCGCGGACCGTCATCCTGGCGACTGGGACATTTCTCGGGGCGACCATGTTCCGGGGGGAGGAGCGCTGGACGGGAGGTCGGCAGGGCGGGAAAGCAGCGACTGCTTTGGCCTGCCAGATTCGGGAGCTTGGACTGGCGCAAGGCCGGCTGAAGACCGGCACCCCACCGCGCCTCGATGGGCGTACGATCGACTGGTCCAGGATCACGCCCCAGCCAAGCGATCGCGAACCCTGGACCATGAGCTTTGCCTCGCCGACGCGAGGCCTACCCCAGCTTTCCTGCGGGATCACTCGAACAAACGAACGAAGTCATGACGTCATCCGTGAGGGCCTTGGCCGATCGCCGCTATTCGGCGGAGCGATTGAAGGGCGCGGCCCGCGCTACTGCCCGTCGATCGAAGACAAGGTGCATCGGTTCGCGGACAGGGATGGGCACCAGATATTTCTCGAGCCGGAGGGACTCGACACCAATCTGGTCTACCCGAACGGAATTTCGACGTCGCTTCCGACGGATGTCCAGGCGGAGCTGGTGCGGAGCGTCGATGGGCTTGAGCGCTGCGAGATCGCCCAGCCCGGATATGCGGTGGAGTATGAATATGCCGATCCGCGGCGTTTGGATACGACGCTGCAGCATCGGGACGTGCCGGGCCTGTTCTTCGCCGGCCAGTTGAACGGTACAACCGGCTATGAAGAGGCGGCCGCCCAGGGGCTGGTGGCGGGACTGAACGCAGCGGCGGTAGCGCTCGGCTTGCCACCTGCATTGTTCGATCGCGGCTTGAGCTACATCGGGGTGATGGTGGACGATTTGACCATCCAGGGCGTTTCGGAACCCTATCGCATGCTCACCGCGCGGTCCGAATATCGGCTTCATTTGCGAGCGGATAATGCCGTCTCACGGCTCGGACCGATGGCGCTGGAACTTGGGGCGCTGGGTACCGAGGAGGCGGCCAAGGTCAGTGACTATCTGAGCGCCAAGCTGCACGCGGAAGCGACGTTGCGCGAGCGCGTATCGGGCGTTGGTCTCGGCCTTGAGGAGCCCGCAACGAAACCCTTGGGTGAGTGGGCCCGGCGGGCGGATCTCTCCGACCGAATTCAAGCGCGCCTGCCTCGCAGCGCGGCGATGGACGAGGCCCTGTCCGATGCGGTTTACGCGCCCTATCTCGAACGCCAGCAAGAGGAATTGAGACGGAGAACGCGCGACCGCGAAGTGGCGATTCCCGGCTCGTTCGACTTTGAACGGGTGCCGGGCCTCTCGAGCGAGATGAAGGAGCG
>CBFGLY010000294.1:0-2220 GCA_965649725.1 uncultured Sphingomonas sp. | reverse complement strand
AGCAAGGGGATCAGCGGCATTCCAAGGATGGTGAAGTGGCTTCCCTCGACACGTTCGAACAGGGTCACTCCGGGTCCTTCCATCCGAAAGACTCCGGCGCAATGACCGACTTCGGGCCATTCCGCATCGAGATAGGCGCCAATGAAGGCCTCGCTCAGAGGCCTAACCTGGAGGATCGCGGTCTCGCAATGGCTCCAGTCGATCCTGCCCCCCTTCGCAATCGCCACTGCGCTGGAAAGATGCATCGTTCGGCCGGAAAATGCGCGCAAATGCTGGGCGGCCTGCTCCCTGTCTGCGGGCTTCGAATATCGGACCGAGTCGACGCTGACGACGCTGTCGCTGCCAATGACCCAATCCTTGTCCGACGAGATCGACAAGGCCTTGCCCTCGGCCAGCCGCAGCGCCAGCTCGGCGTCGCTCCCCCGATGCTCGTCCTTGACCGGCTGTTCGTCGAAACGAGGCGGCTCGACCGAATATAGCAGCCCGGCCTGATCCATCATGGCGCGGCGAATGGAGCTGTTGCTGGCCAATATCAGCGACATAATGGTGCCGGGGGATAAACTTGTGGAAAAATCACCGCATTTCCCTAGCGCGAAGGCGGGGATCACCCAATGCCTCGATTTTCGCGGGGCCGGTCCGCGGGCCATTCGAGACTCTATCCACAGCGGAAATCGCCCATCCACAGCTTGTGAATCATGGGAAAGGATAAGCGCGACTCGCCGACCTTCCATGATTCGCGGCGAATCGCGGCCTGTTGGCAAAGTCGGTAGGCGCGCTTAAGCCCCGCTGCCAACGGCCCAACAATTTCATCAATCTTCTATTCTTATATAATAAGGGAGAAAGAAGGGTGGCTTCGCCCTTGCCCGAACCTTCGTCGAACCTGGCAGACAAGCCCTTGCTTGCGGTGCTCCGCGGGGAACGGCGCGATCCCGTCCCGATGTGGCTGATGCGGCAAGCCGGCCGCTATCTTCCCGAATACCGCGCCCTGCGGGCAACAAAGGGCGGCTTCCTCGATCTTGCCTACGATCCCGAATCCGCGGCGGAGATAACCTTGCAGCCGCTCCGCCGCTTCGCGTTCGACGCGGCGATCCTTTTTTCCGACATCCTGATCGTCCCCCACGCGATCGGGCAGGAGCTGACGTTCGTCGCGGGTGAGGGGCCGCGCCTTGCACCCCCGCTCGCCGACGCCTCGCTGGACGAGCTGCAACCCGTGCTGGAGCGCCTCGAGCCGATTTGGGGCACCGTCAGAAGGGTGAAGGCCGAATTGTCGCCCCAGACGACTTTCCTGGGTTTTGCGGGCAGCCCGTGGACGGTCGCGACCTATATGGTTGCGGGGCAGGGCAGCCGCGAGCAGGCGGAGGCGCGCAGTCTCGCCTACCGGGATCCGGGGAAATTCGACGCGATCATTCGACGCATCGAACAGGTGACGTTGGATTATCTGTCCGGTCAGGTGGAAGCAGGCGTCGATGCGATCCAGCTGTTCGACAGCTGGGCCGGAAGCCTGGCTCCAGCGGAGTTCGAGCGCTGGGTGATCGCGCCGACCGCACGGATCGTGAAGGCCTTTCGAGCGCGCCATCCCGGGACTCCGATCATCGGCTTTCCGAAGGGCGCCGGCGGCAAGCTTCGCGCCTATGCCGACGAAACCGGCGTGGACGCGATTGGGCTCGACGAGACGGTGGAGCCCCGCTGGGCCGCGAAGGAGCTGCCGAAGGCCCTGCCGGTCCAGGGCAACCTCGACCCGCTCGCTCTCATCGCCGGCGGCGAAACGCTGCGAAGCGCGGCGAAGCGCATCCTTGACGCCTTCGCCGACCGCCCCCACATCTTCAACCTGGGCCATGGAATCCAGCAGACGACGCCGATCGAGCATGTCGAGGAGCTGGTCGCGCTGGTAAAGGGCTTGGCCTCAAACCCCCTATCCGCGAAGCCGTGATGGAGACGAAGAAGCGTCATGGGAGTGAGAGAGTGAAGCCAGATAGGATTCCCTATCTGGCAATCGAACGAGCGTGCCAGGACGCTTCTTCGTCCCACCCGAAGGGCATGGCCCCGCCGGCGCTGGAATTCGTCGAAGCGCTCGAGCGGGGCTTCAGCCCCGCTCTTCACACTTCTCCTTGTCCAGCATCCGCCGGAGTGCCATGTCACGGCATCGCGGATAGGGAGTTTGAGGCCTAAAATGGGGCTTCTCCAATATCAGGGGTTTCTGGGCGCGGCCTATCTGTGGGT
>CBFGLY010000293.1:0-2240 GCA_965649725.1 uncultured Sphingomonas sp. | reverse complement strand
AGGTAGCGGTCGCGCAGCGTCTCCTTGCCGAATTCGGTCAGCAGAGCATCGCGGCTCGAGTCGGTTTTGACGTCGAATTTCTTCGCGTCGACGGTCTTGCTGTCGCGCTTGGTTTCGGTGACCGAAACGTCGTCGGAGCTAACTTCGCTCGAGGTCGCAAAATCCATCGTCATTCCCCGTCCTACTGGCCGTTCTGCGACGGCTTGTTCTGTTTCTGTTCGACTCGGTGCCATGGCGCCGAGACTAAACCAAAATCCAGCGCCGCGGGGCTTTTTCCTTGCTCGTTCCCCGATATCCACAGGGCACGAGAAGTCGCTTACGGAAGATAGTCTTCTTCCGTCTCAACCACAATAAGTTGAGTGCTTCCCCCAGCGCGAAACCAGATATTGTGTCTAAACGACCGGCTGGGCAAGACACAAAATTAATGGGATGTGAAAAAAATGGCGTCCCCGAGGGGCGCTGTGGCCGCGGCGACACGAACATTCGGCGACCGGCCGCTGGGCGACAAGCAGTTGCGCGGGGAGCCGCGCCGTTCCACAGCATCGTCACGCTGCCAGTCGAAAGGATGCCGCCCATGTTGACCAGGATTTCCGCAGCCCTTCTGGCGCTGGCAGGGCTGGGGGCGGCTCCCCCCGCCCAGACCGCGATCAGCGGCGAGCGGATGTCGGCGATCACCCGGACGCTCGCGTCCGACGAATATCAGGGCCGGTCGATGGGCAGTCCCGGCGAGGAAAAGACCGTCGCCTATCTGATCGAGCAGTTCCAGGCGGCGGGACTCGAGCCCGGCGGAGAGAATGGCGGCTGGACCCAGGCGGTGCCGATGATCCGGACCAAGCTGCAGACGCCGGTGTCGCTAAGCGTCCGCCAGTCGGGATCCGACCGGGTCTTGCGCATGCCGGACGACGTCTATCTCAGCACCGTCCGCGATACCGCCCGCGCCAGCATCGCCGCCGCGCCGATGGTCTTCGTCGGCTATGGAGTGGCCGCGCCCGAGCGGCAGTGGGACGATTTCAAGGGAGCCGACCTCAAGGGCAAGGTCGCCGTCTTCCTCGTCAACGATCCCGATTTCGAAGCGGCGGCGGGGGAGCCGGTTTCCGGACTCTTCGGCGGCCAGGCCATGACCTATTACGGCCGCTGGACCTACAAGTTCGAGGAAGCCGCACGGCGGGGTGCGATCGCCGCGCTGGTCGTCCATGACACGACCGCCGCCGGCTATGGCTGGAATGTCGTCCAGAGCGGCGCGGGCGAGAATTTCAACGTGGTACTGGGGCCGGGCGCGCCGCAGCCGTTGATGCTTCAAGGCTGGATCCAGGGCCCCTTGTTCGCCGACATGCTGAAGCGGGCCGGCCACGACTTCGAGGCGGTCAAGCGGCAGGCGAGGACGCGAGCCTTCAAGCCGATCGATCTCAAGGCCAATTTTTCGGCCGACGCCGCCGTCGAGGTGAGCCGGTTCGAAAGCCGCAACGTGATCGGCAAGCTTACCGGATCGCGCTATCCGGACGAAACCGTCTCCTACGGCGGCCATTGGGACGCTTATGGGATCGGCGCTCCTGACGCGCAGGGGCGGACCATCCGTCCCGGGGCCGCCGACGACGCGGTGGGGCTTGCCGCGATGATCGAAGTGGCCCGCAAGTTCGCGTCGGGCCCGAGGCCGCAGCGGACCCTATTGTTCGCGGCCTGGACGGCCGAGGAGCGCGGCCTGCTGGGATCGGAATATTACGCCAGCCATCCGCTCTATCCGCATGAAACGATGGTCGCCAACCTGACCTTCGACACGCTGCAATGGGCCGGGCCGGTCAACGACGTCGTGCTGATCGGCAAGGGCCAGAGCGATCTTGAGGAGCTTCTTGCCGACGAGGCCCGGAAGCAGGGGCGCTATGTCACTCCCGAAAATCATCCCGAGCGCGGGCTGTTCTACCGCGCCGACCATTTCTCGCTGGCCAAGCGAGGCGTTCCGGTGCTCCTCAACATGGCGCTGGCGGGTGCCTACGACTTGAAGTCGGGCGGGCGCGAAGCCGGCGAGCGCTGGCTGAGCAGCTTCACCGCCAACTGCTATCACCAGACCTGCGACGCCTGGTCGCCGGACTGGAACCTCAGCGGAGCGATCCAGGAGGCGGAACTGTTCTACGCCATCGGCGCCCGGCTGGCGAACGGCCGGCAATGGCCCGGTTGGAAGCCGGGCAGCGAGTTCGGCAAGGTCCGGCAGGAAAGCATTGCCCGGCGGCAGGGCGAACGCGGCT
>CBFGLY010000292.1:0-2246 GCA_965649725.1 uncultured Sphingomonas sp. | reverse complement strand
CGAAGAAGCCGCAATTGCCCTTCACCGTGTGGACGAAGCGGAAAATGCTGTCGAGGCGCGCGCGGTCGTCGGGATTCGCCTCCCAGGCGACGATCTCCCCGCCCAGCGCTTCGAGCATTTCCCGGCACTCGGCCACGAAATCGGCAATCAGATCGTCCATTGGCGGTTCGGGCCCCACGCGAAAGTTGCGAGCCCTCTATGCCGCCAAGGAGTTAACGCTGCGTTAGCCCTGTCCCGAGTTTATCGAGGGGCCTGTCCCCGGTTTATCGAGGGGAGTTGCGGCAGCGTGACGCCGATCATCAGCGCCTGGGCCGACGGATCGCTCAGCTGGATCGTCCCGCCCGCTTCAGCCGCCAATGTATGCGCCAGCCAGGCGCCCGCCGCGCGCGGCTCGACCTCTCCGCCGGAATGCCCCGCGGCGATCGTATCCCGCAGCTTGGGATCGACCAGGATGCGCGGCCCTTCCGCCCGGATCACCATCTCCAGCGACCCGTTGCGCCGCTCCGCGCCTGCATCGAGCCGGCCGCCCCGGACCAGCGCGTCACCGGCGATCATCGCCAGGTTGAGGAGCAGCTTGACCGCCCCCTTGGGCATTTTGTCGTCCTCGACCATCCAGCCGAGTTCGATGCCCTTTTCCGCTCCGTAGAGGCCCTCGAGCGCTGCCCTGGCCTCGCGAGTGTCGATTTCCTCGCCGAAGCCGCCGCCCGCGCCGAATGCCAGCCGGAAGAATTTAAGCTTGTTGGCGCTGGCCCTGGCGCTTTCCGACAGCAGTTCCAGGCAGCGCTCCCGCATGTCCGGATCCTGCTCGTCCGCAAGCAGCTCGATCCCGTTGTTGAGCGCTCCGACCGGCGACAGCAGGTCGTGGCACAGGCGGGAACAGAGAAGGCTTGCAAGGTCGACGGCGTTCATGCCCCGCCCAATGCGCGAGACTTTAACCTGAAGCAAGAGTTTCGGGCCCCTGCCGCCATTGAAATCGGACCGTCCCGTTCCCAAATTGCCTTCAGATGGCCGGGGGGCACACCATTATCGAAATATCGCTCGATCCGAGCCAGGCCGGATGGCGGCTGGACCGGGCGCTCGCCGCGCAGGTGCCGACCCTGTCGCGCGAGCGGCTCAAGGTGCTGACCAAGGCCGGCGCTCTCAAGAAGGACGCGACCGCGGTTCGCGATCCCGCGGTCAAGGTGAAGGGCAACGAGCGCTTCTCGCTCGCCATCCCGGCTCCGGAGCCTGCCCACAACGAGGCGCAGGAAATCCCGCTGCCCATCGTTTTCGAAGACGAGCATCTGCTGGTGGTGGACAAGCCGGCCGGGCTGGTCGTTCACCCCGCCGCCGGAAACCGCGACGGAACGATGGTCAACGCGCTGCTCCACCATTGCGGCGGGAGCCTCAGCGGGATCGGCGGCGTTGCCCGTCCGGGCATCGTCCACCGGATCGACAAGGACACGTCGGGCCTGCTGGTGGTCGCCAAGCATGACCGCGCCCATGAGGGGCTGGCGAAGCAGTTCGCCGATCATTCGATCGACCGGCGCTACCTGGCGATCGTCAGCGACGTTCCTCGCCAGGCCGAAGGCGTGGTCGATGCCCGCCTCGCGCGCTCGGCCCAGAACCGCAAGAAAATCGCCATCGTCGGCGAGGGCAAAGGCAAGCGCGCGGTCACCCATTGGAAACGGCTGGCGATCCTCAAGGACGCGGCATTGGTCGAATGCCGGCTGGAAACGGGCCGGACGCACCAGGTCCGCGTCCACATGGCCTCGATCGGCCATCCCTTGGTCGGCGACCCGGTTTATGGCCGCACGCGAAAGGCGCATCGGGAGCTGTTGAAAAGCCTCGGCTTTCACCGGCAGGCGCTTCACGCGGCCCATCTCGGCTTCGTGCATCCCGTAACGAAAGGTCGTTTGTCGTTCGACAGTGACCTTCCGTCGGACATGCAGGAACTGTTCAGTGCACTTGGTGTATAGGAATTAAGCGGGTAAGGGGCGCTGGTTAAGGCGCTCCAGCCCCATGGGAGTGAACGAGACTATGGCGAATGGACGTGCGGTAAAGGCTCAAGGCGCCGTGTCGATCCCCGCTTCGGGCGGGGAGGCCGGGCTCAACCGCTACCTGAGCGAGATCAAGAAATTCCCGATCCTCGCCCCGGAAGAAGAATATATGCTGGCGAAGCGGTGGCGTGAGCACAACGACACCGACGCCGCCGCGCGCCTGGTCAATTCGCACCTGCGCCTCGTCGCCAAGATCGCGATGGGCTA
>CBFGLY010000291.1:0-2257 GCA_965649725.1 uncultured Sphingomonas sp. | reverse complement strand
CCGGTGCGATCAGGAAATTTTCCCTGAGGAAATTGGCGAGCGCCTCGCCGATCCGGTCCTTGTTGCGCGGGATGATCGCGGTGTGCGGGATCGGCAGGCCAAGCGGGTGCCGGAACAAGGCGGTGACCGCGAACCAGTCGGCCAGGCCGCCGACCATCGCCGCTTCGGCAAAGGCCTTCACATAGCCGAGCCACGGGTAGGCCGCCTCATATTGGCGGCTGACGATGAACACGCCCGCCATCAGGACGAGCAGGCCGGTCGCTGCAGCCTTCATCCCCGCCGCGCCCGGCTGGGCCGGGTTGAAGCGGGCTAGCGCTGGCTGGCGTTGCGGCGCGGTCATCCCCGCCACTGTAGCCCGCGAACGACCGATGTCACTCCGCCGGTTGCGGGATCGGGCCGTCCATCGGCTTGTGCGCCTCGCCATTGTCGATCAGCTTGGTGAACTTCCTGGCGACCCATGCCTCGATATCGATCGCGATCGAGAAGAAGGCGGGGACCAGCAGGAGCGTCAGCATGGTCGAGAAGATCAGGCCGCCGATCACGGTGACGCCCATCGGCGCCCGCCAGCTTCCGTCGCCGGTGAGCGAGATGGCGATCGGCACCATGCCCGCGACCATCGCCACCGTGGTCATCACGATCGGCTGTGCGCGCTTATGGCCGGCTTCGTAAATCGCCTCGTTCTTGGTCATGCCGTGGTTGATCATCTCGACCGCGAAGTCGACCAGCAGGATCGAGTTCTTGGCGACGATTCCGAACAGCATGAGGACGCCGATGAGCACCGGAAGCGAAACCGGGTTGCCGGTCAGGTGCAGGCCCACCGCGGCTCCCAGCGGCGCAAGCAGCAGCGAGCCCATGTTGACCAGCGGCGACAGGAACCTGCGATAGAGCAGGACCAGCACCGCGAACACCAGCAGGATGCCCGAGGCGAGGGCGATCATGAAATAGTAGAGCAGCTCGGCCTGCCATTTGCTGTCGCCGAGTTGCAGCTTCTGGACGCCGTCAGGCAGGTTCTTGACCGTCGGCAGCTCGTTGATCTTCGGCCAGACATCGCCCGACACCAGGCCCGGCGCCAGGTCGGCGCCGACCGCCAGGCGGCGGACCTGGTTGGTGCGCTGGACCGTCGTCGGGCCGGCGCCGAATCCGATCTTCGCGACCGCCTTCAGGGGCACCGATCCGCCCGAGGAGGTCGGCACCGGCAAATTCTCGAGCACCGCCAGGTCCTTCCGGGCGCTTTCGGGAAGCGACACGGTGATCGGGACCTGCCGGTCCGCCAGCGAGAATTTGGCGCTGTTCTGGGCGATGTCGCCCAGCGTCGCGATCCGGATCGTCTGGCTCAGCGCCGATGTCGTGACGCCAAGGTCCGCGGCGAGGTCGAAGCGCGGCGTGATGACGATTTCCGGCCGGACAAGGTCGCCGACCGTGCGCGGGGCCCGAAGCTCGGGCATCGCGGTCATTTCCTCGACGATCTTGTTCGCCGTATCGTTGAGCAGCTCCGGGTTGTCGCTGCCGAGGTAGAGCGCGATGTCGCGCCCGCCGCTGCCCGGTCCGCCGCCGCCCTGGCTCATGAAGTTGACCTGGGCGTCGGCGATCGCGGAAATCTGCGGGGTCAGGCTGCGCTCGAACTCGGTCGAGGTGACCTCGCGGTCCTTCTTGAGCACGATGTTGAGGAAGCCCGACCCGACGAAGATCCGCTGGAAGACGCGGTCGACGGCCGGATTCTTCTCGATGATCGCTGCCGTGCGGTCCGAAATCGCCTCGGTCTGCTCGAGCGTGGTGCCCGGCGGCATGCCGATGCGGACCCGCGAGAAGTCGAGGTTCAGCGGCGGCTGGAACGACATGGACAGGCCCATGAACAGCGCGATCTGCACCGCGAAAGCGGCAAAGCCGATGCCGACCATCTTGGTCCGATTGTCTTCCTTCTTGGCCGCCCAATGCTCGCCGAAATAGCCGTAGGAGGAGGCGAACGATCCCCCCAGCATGTTGACGAGCATGGCGATCAATTTGCCGGCAACGATGAAGGCGACGACGCCGGCGATGATCGCCAATAGCAGGTTGATGGCCATGGGCGATCCGGCCGCGCCCAATCCTTTGACCGCCGCTCCCGCGCCCGCAGCAAAGGCCATCACTCTCAGCATCAGGAGCAGGAAAGCGCCGAAATAGTGAAGCAGGGTCGGCTTCATCCTGGGAAGCCTGGCCAGCCGGGCGTCGGCCTTCGACGTGTCCAGAGACCAGTTGAGGACGCTGAGATACTTCTTCA
>CBFGLY010000290.1:0-2270 GCA_965649725.1 uncultured Sphingomonas sp. | reverse complement strand
CGGCGGCGCCGCCGGCTCCTGATGCGGGCGCGGGAGATCGCCAAGCTTTACGGCGCGATCAACCGGCAGGGGCTGACCCTGATCCCGCTGTCGGTCTATTTCAACTCGCGGGGGCGCGCGAAGGTCGAGCTGGCGCTGGCGCGTGGCAAGAAGGTCCACGACAAGCGCGAGACGATCAAGCAGCGGGACTGGAAGCGTGAGCAGGGCCGTCTATTGAGGCATAATGGCTAGTCGCCCCAACTTCTGGCAGCGGTTCCTTCACAAGAACGCGCCCTCGCGCGAGGAGGTGCTGGCGAGCCCCTGGATCAGGCCGTTCGGCCATCGCATCGCCCATTCGGAGCTGTGGCGGTTCACGCGCCGGTCGGTGCCGCGCGGCGTGTTCGCCGGGCTGTTCGTCGGCATTTTCCTGATGATCCCCGGCCTGCAGATCGTCGGCGCGGCGCTGCTTTGCGTACCCATGCGAGGCAATATCCCGATCGCGGCGGCCATGACGTTCCTGTCCAATCCGCTGACGACCCCGTTTTTCCTCTACGCGGCGATCGATATCGGCGGCCGGATCGGCTTCCACACGGATCTCGCCTCTTTCCTTTCGTTGAGGGGGAAGAGCGTGGCGGTTTGGCTTCAGTGGCTGCTGTCCGACGCGGCCCCGGCCATGGTCGCGGGGCTGTTCCTGATTGGGCTTGGCGTGGCGCTCGTAGGCTATATCGTGTCGCTCGTCGGATGGCGCTGGTGGGTCGGGCGCAAATGGCGGCAGCGTTTCGCGCGCGCGGATTGAGTCGCGAAGTTACGGGATATGGGGAGGTTGTTTTCATGAATCGTTGGTTGAGTTTCCTTGCCGCAAGCACTGCGCTTGCCGGATGCACCGCAACGCCGCCGGTCGAAGTGGCCGCGCCGGCCGTTCCCGCCGAAGTGGCGCCTCCCGAAGTCGCCCCGGCGCCCAAGCCGACCTACGGAACCTTCGGTTTCGACCGCGCCGGAATGGACACGTCGGTCCAGCCGGGCGACAATTTCTACGAATATGCCAATGGCACCTGGCTGCGCACGACGCCGATCCCGGCCGACAAGTCCAACTATGGCATGTTCACCGTCCTCGACGACCTGTCGAAGGAGCGGACCCGCACCATCATCGAGGAATTGGCCAAGGACTCGTCGAGCAAGATCGGCACCGCCTATAATTCCTTCCTCGATACCGCGGCGATCGACGCCAAGGGCCTCGAGCCGTTCCAGCCCTGGTTGAACGAGGTCAAGTCGCTGTCGGGCCGCTCCGACCTGGCGGCGCTTTACGCCCGCGCAGACCGGATGGGGATTTCCACCCCCTTCGCCTTCTACATCGCGCAGGACGACAAGAATCCGGACCGCTATGTGACCGGCCTCTACCAGGCCGGCATCGGCATGCCGGACCGCGACTATTATCTGTCGAACGACGCCAAGATCGCGGAAACCCGGGCCAAATATCTGCAGCATTTGACCAATGTGCTGACCCTGGCCGGCGAATCGAACGCCGCGGCCCGCGCGAAGGCGATCCTCGACTTCGAAACCAGCGTCGCGAAGGTCCACTGGACCCAGGTCGAAAGCCGCGATGCGACCAAGACTTATAATCTGATGAGCTTCGCCGACCTCAAGAAGCGCGCGCCGGGTTACGACTTCGGCGCGATGCTGCAGGGCCTTGGGATCGACCCGTCGGCGGGGGTCAACGTCGCCCAGCCGAGCTCGATCACCGGCATCGCCAATCTCGTCTCGAAGGCCCCGATCGGAGTGCTTCGCGACCAGCTGCTGATCCGCTCGATCGACGGCTATTCGGCCTTCCTGCCCAGCAAGTTCGACCAGGAGAATTTCGCTTTCTACGGCACCGTCCTGTCGGGCACGCCGGAACAGGAAGCGCGCTGGAAGCGAGCGGTCGACTTCACGGTCGGAGCGCTGACCGACGATGTCAGCAAGCTTTACGTCGACCGTTTCTACCCGCCCGAGACGAAGGCCGCGGCGGACGAGCTGGTCAAGAATGTCGTCGCGGCAATGGGCCGGCGCATCGAGGGCCTGACCTGGATGAAGCCGGAAACCAAGGCGCGGGCGCGGGCCAAGCTGGCCAATTTCGTGACCAAGATCGGCTATCCCAGCCAGTGGCACGATTATTCGACGCTCGAAATCCGGCCCGGCGACGCGCTCGGCAATGCGATCCGCGCGGCCGAGTGGGACCATGTCGATTCGACCAGCAAGCTCGGCGGCCCGATCCGCCGCTGGGAATGGGGCATGACCCCGATGACGATCAACGC
>CBFGLY010000289.1:0-2271 GCA_965649725.1 uncultured Sphingomonas sp. | reverse complement strand
TGCGCTTGCCGAATGCGTTCATGAGACCCAGCCGTTCCCGATCGTTGACAATCGACTTGGTGAATAGCGGGCAAACTTTTAGAAAAGACTAACTTCGATCAACGGGTGACGAAGTCAGCGCCGCGTCCAGGTCAGCCAGCTGCTGGCGACGTAGTTCCAGACGGAACCGACGATCGCACCGGCGATGCCGGCGATCCACCAGCCATGATATTGCTCATAGACCAGGCTGCCGATGCCGACGTTGGCGACGGCCCCGAGGGCACAGACCAGGTAGAAGGACAAAAGGCCCTTGAACCAGGCAAAGCCCTTGAGCTGGCGATCGCGGTAGGTGAAGCGGTTGTTGAGCGCGAAGTTGAAGGTCATCGCCCCGATGACCGCGGTCGCCTGCGATGCCGCGAAGGCCGCGCCGCCGATCAAGGTCGCGTAGAGCAGGGCGAGGTGCACCCCGACGCCCAGCACGCCGATCGCTCCGAATTGCACCAGCTTGACGGGGATGAAGCGCCCGATGGTCTTGTCGAGGAGAAGCTCGACATATTCGAGCGCGACCATCTCATCGAGCTTGGATTCGCCAGATTGGCGGGTGCCGAACGTATAGCCGACCTCCGCCAGCTTCAGCGGCCGATGGGTCGACGCGACGATGTCGAGAAGGATCTTGTAGCCGACGTTGCTGAGGTTCGGCGCCGCTTCCAGCAGCACGTCGCGTCGAACGGCGAAGAAGCCGCTCATCGGGTCCGACAGGCGGGTCTTCATGATCGGCGAGGCAAGCGCGGTGGCAAAGCGGCTGATCTTCAGGCGCTTGTCGTCCCATTCGCCGGTCGAGCCGTCCCCGGCGTAGCGGGTGCCGATGGCAAGTTCGTTCCCCTCATCGGCAATGGCCCGGTAGAGGTTGGGCAGGATGCGCTCGTCATGCTGAAGGTCGGCGTCGATCACCGCGACGATCGGCGTCGTCGAGGCGAGGGCGCCTTCGACCACGGCCGAGGAAAGGCCCCTGCGTCCAATGCGGCGGATCATCCGGACGCGCCGGTCGGTTTGCGCGATCTTGGTCAGAAGGTCGGGCGTTCCATCGCTCGACCCGTCGTCGACGAAGATCGCTTCCCACTCGATTCCGGCCAGCGCAACGCCGAGCTTTTGAAGCAGCGGCTCGACATTGCCGGCTTCGTTCAGGGTCGGAATCACGACGCTCAGCTGCAGCGGCGCATCGCCCGCAATGCCTTGAAGGTCGACGGCCTGCTGAAGCATGATGAAAGCTACCCCCGGGAAATGAAGGTAGCACCCAACCATCTTAAGGTAAAAGGAAAGTTAACTTCTCGGCGGGAGGTCCTTCCGCTGCCATATGAGCACCCGCTGGACGAACTGGGGGGCGTCCATCGACCCGGCATAGGTCAGCCGATAGTCGCGCTTCACTTGGGCGAGGAAACGCCGGTAGGCCGGGGAATATCGGCGCGGATTGCGCCCCATCGTGACGATCGCCGCAGGCCGAGCGGCGAGGATTCGGTTCAGCTCTTCGCCGGTGTCCACTCCGACAGCCTGGGTCTCGATGACGAGGTTGAGGTGATCGGGAAAGAGGTAGCGGGTCACGGTGCAGGCGCCGGTCGCGGAGTAGATGCGGGTGGGGCCGTCGCCGATATAGATGCAGCCGCCTTGCCTGGCCTCGTCGACCGCCCTGACCACCCGCGCGAATTCGGCGCGCGATCGCTCGGTCTTGCCCCAGTCGCGGATCGGCGGCTGCATGACGCAGAAGAGGGCAAGCGCGGCGAAGAACAGCTTGCCGCTCGGCCGGTCGAACAGGGTCGAGGCGGAGACGGCGAGGGGGACGGTCACCGGCAGCGTGTAGTGATCGAAAAAGTGAGGGATGGCGAAGTAGCCGGTAACGGCGGCGATCATCCATCCGATCAGAAGGCCATCCTGGATGGACAAGGGGCGAGCCTTGCGCCGGTCGTAGGCGCCGGCAATCGCCATGAGCAGCAGCGGGCCAAGGAACAGCCCGAAATAGGCGAGGCCGGCCAGCTTCGCGGTCAGCTCCCAGCCGCTCTTGCGGAAGATGGACTCATAGCTGGCATCGACATAGGCGTGGAGCGCGCCGGCCCCGGCCAGCGCGTAGCCGACCAGGCTGAGGACCGTCGGCGCCAGGGCGATGGCGATCATCGCAAGCGCGGTTGAGGCAATCCATCCGACCGATGCCCCTTCGCGCCGGGCAAGCCAGAGGAAGGCGAGCCCGAAGAAGCTGCCCTCGACGAGGCTGATCTGCTTGATCGTCATCGCCAGGCCACA
>CBFGLY010000288.1:0-2287 GCA_965649725.1 uncultured Sphingomonas sp. | reverse complement strand
TCGAAATCGACGTCGATGTCGGGCGGCTCGCCCCGTTCCTCGGAGATGAAGCGGGAGAAGAGCAGGTCGTGCTTCATCGGGTCGACCGACGTCACGCCGAGCAGGAAGCAGACCGCGGAATTGGCCGCCGATCCGCGGCCCTGGCACAGGATCGGCGGATCGCAACTTCGCGCGAACCTCACCAGGTCGTGGACGGTCAGGAAATAACAGGCGTAGCGACGCTCGCGGATCAGCTGCAGCTCTTCATTGACCAGCCTGACCAGCTTTTCCGGAAGCACCGGCCCATGCCGTTCATGCGCTGCTTCCCAGGCGAGATGGGCCAGCCAGCTGTCGGCATCCCATCCCGCCGGCACCGGTTCATGCGGATATTCGTAACGGAGCTGGTCGAGGCTGAAATCGATCATCCCGAGCAGCCGCTGCGTCTCGGCGATCGCTTGCGGCCATGCGGCGAACAGGCGGGCCATCTCCTGCGGCGATTTCAGATGCCGCTCGCCATTGGCCTCCAGCTTGCGGCCCGCCGCGTGGATCGTCGTCCCTTCGCGAACGCAGGTCAGCACGTCATGCAGCGGCCGCTGCTCGCGCTCGGCATAGAGCGCGTCATTGGTCGCGAGCAGAGGCACGCCTGCCTCCCTGGCCGTCGCCGCCAGCCGCGCCGCCCGACGTGCGTCCTTTCCCTGCCGGGGCATGGCAAGGCCGAGCCACACCCGACCCGGCGCGAGCCGGTTCAGCCGTTCCAATGTTTCGCCAAGTCCTTCCGGGCTCGCCTCGACCAAACGGGGGGAGGCGGAAGGCGTCGACCGGTCATATTCGGCGGGCTTGCGATGCGCTTGCTGCTCGTCGGCGCTGCTTGCGGGCATGACGATCAGCAGCAGCTCTTCGCAAAAGGCGGCCAGGTCGTCGAAGCTCAAGATGCAGTCGCCCTTGACCGCGCGGAGATTCCCGACCGTCAGCAGCCGCGTCAGCCGGCCCCATCCGCGCCGCGTCATCGGATAAGCGACAATGTCCGGAGTCCCGTCGACGAACACCAGCCGGGCGCCAACGACCAGCTTCAGATTGGTCTGAAGCAAAGCCTGTTCCGACGGCTTCAACCTCGGCGGGCGCCCGCGGCGCTCACGCTCTTCCTCAATCTCCTCCTGTACCCGGACCGGTCCATCGCGAAGCGCGACCCAGGCGCGAACCACGCCTGCCACCGTGTTGCGGTCGGCGATGCCGATGCCGGTCATGCCCAGCTCGATCGCACGCGCCACCATGTCGGCCGGATGCGAGGCGCCGCGCAGGAAGCTGTAATTGGTCGCCGCGACCAGTTCGGCAAAAGGCGGGGTGTCGCTCATGCGAACAGCCCGTGGAGATACCAGCGCGGGTCCGGCTTCTCATCGTAAAGCCCGTGCCGAAAGATCCAGAAACGCCGGCCGCGCGCATCCTCGACCCGATAATAGTCGCGCGTCAGGCCGGCCTGGTCGACCGCCCCGTCCTTCCGCCGCCACCATTCACTGGCGATCCGCTCGGGCCCTTCGAAACGACGGACTTCGTGCAGCGCGCGCCGCCAGCGGAACCGGTGAGGCGGGCCGTCGGGCACCTCCGCCACCACCTCGATCGGTTGGGGCGGGTCGAACAGATGGAGCGGCCGCGCGGGCGGTTCTCCAGCCTCCGATACCGGCCAGGCCGCGATGGGGGAGCGCGCCTCGACCGCGGGCAAGGCGAGCTGCGCCTGCTCGGGAATATGGCTGTTCTGGGGCACCAGCCTGCGGACCCGGTCGCGGCCCAGCCTGGTGCTCAGCCGGTCGATCAATGCAGTGACCTGGACGTCAGCCGCCGCCCCGCCCTCGAGCTTCAATTGAGCCGCCGACAATGGCTCGATGACCGGGACATCGAGCCGGATGAGATCGAAGCCGAAGCCCGGATCGATCGGATCGCTCAGTCCGTCGATCCGCTCGCGGAAGAGGCGAATGACGGCATCGGCATCGCGGACCGGCTGCCCGGTCTCCACCGACAGCGGCCGCGCCAGGCCGTCGCTTCGGAAAAAGGTCGCAACGAAATGCCGCCCGCCGACATGGCTTTGCTCCATCCGGAGGCCCGCCTCCGCGACCAGCTCGCCCAGCACCGTCAGCGCATATTCGGTTCGCGCGACCGGCTCGGCGAAGCGGCGCTCGGCCATGACCGGCGCTGGCGGATGGATCGGGACGATCGGCCGCTCAACCTCGCCCAGCAGGTGACGAAGCCGCTCGACCGCTTCGGCGCCGAACCGCGCGGCCAGCGCCGCCATCGGCCGCACCGCCATGTCGCCGAC
>CBFGLY010000287.1:0-2290 GCA_965649725.1 uncultured Sphingomonas sp. | reverse complement strand
CCGCACGTCGATTGCGGCGACCATGTCGTCGTCATCAACGCGGACAAGGTGCGCTTCACCGGCCGCAAGCTCACGCAGAAGATGTACTACAAGCACACCGGCTATGCCGGCGGTCTCAAGGAAGTGCGCGCCGACAAGGTCCTCGAGGGGCGCTTCCCGGAGCGCGTGCTTGAGAAGGCGGTCGAGCGCATGATCCCGCGCGGACCGCTGGGCCGCGACCAGATGCGCGCCCTGCACCTCTACAACGGCACCGAGCATCCGCACGGCGGCCAGAACCCGGAAACGCTCGACGTCGCGTCGATGAACCGCAAGAACAAGGTGGGCGCATAAGATGGCCGACAAGAAGAAGACCCTGTCCGACCTCGGCGCGCTGACCGGCGAGACCCCGGAGGCTCCGGCCCCCGCCGTCGAAGCGACCGAAACCACCGTTGCCGAAGCCGGCGAGACCGAAACGGTCGAGGCTCCTGCCCCGGTCGTGACCCAGCCCGAAGCACCGCTTCGCGAGCAGCAGCTCGACAAGTACGGCCGCGCCTATGCGACCGGCCGCCGCAAGGACGCCGTCGCGCGCGTCTGGCTGAAGCCCGGCAGCGGCAAGATCGAGGTCAACGGCCGCGATCAGACGGTCTATTTCGCCCGTCCGACTCTGCGCCTGGTGATCAACCAGCCGTTCGACGTAACCGATCGGGTCGGCCAGTATGACATCGTCGCAACCGTCAAGGGCGGTGGCCTTTCGGGCCAGGCCGGCGCGGTCAAGCACGGCATCGCCCAGGCGCTGTCGCGCTACGAGCCTGCTCTCCGCACCGCGGTGAAGCGCGAAGGCTTCCTGACCCGCGACAGCCGCGTGGTCGAGCGCAAGAAGTACGGCAAGGCCAAGGCCCGCCGCAGCTTCCAGTTCTCGAAGCGCTAAGCTCAGGCAGAACCATCAAAGGGGCGGTTGGGGCTATCCCAGCCGCCCTTTTTGATTCTAGGCTTCGCGTCATGCGCAGCCTGATCCTTCTTCTGGCAACCTTGATGGCGGCGACCGCTGCAAAGGCGGAAACGCTGCTCCTCCAGCCGGCTCAGGTCTTCGACGGGACGGCCATGCATTCCGGCTGGCAAGTGCTGGTCGAAGGTGACCGCATCGTCGCGGCGGGCCCGAACCTGCCGGTGCCGGCTGGAGCCCGATCGATCCCGCTGCCCGACATGACTCTGATGCCCGGCATGATCGAAGGCCATTCGCACCTGTTCCTTCATCCCTACAATGAGACGCTGTGGGACGATCAGGTGCTTCACGAACCGCTCGCGCTGCGGACCGCCAGAGCTGTCGTTCATGCCGAAAAGTCGCTGATGGCCGGCTTCACCACGGTGCGCGACCTGGGCACGGAAGGCGCCGGCTATGCCGATGTCGGGCTGAAGAAAGCGATCGACCAGGGCATTGTCCCCGGCCCCCGAATTCTCGCCGCGACCAAGGCGATCGTCGCCCGAGGAGCATACGGCCCCAAGGGGTTCGAGCCGGGCGTTGAAGTGCCCCAGGGCGCTGACGAGGTCAGCGGAGCCGAGCAGACCGTCCGCACCACCCGCGAGCAGATCGGGGCCGGAGCGGACCTGATCAAATATTATGCCGACTATCGCTACGGCCGCGGCGAGCCGAGCGTCCCGACCATGTCGCTGGAAGAGCTTTCCGCCGGAGTCCGTACGGCGCACGACGCAGGGCGCGAAGTTGCCGTCCACGCTTCGACCGCCGAAGGCATGCGCCGCGCCGCGCTGGCCGGCGCCGATACGATCGAGCATGGCTATGGCGGCACCGAAGAGGTCTTCCGGCTGATGAAGCAAAAGGGCGTGGCGCTCTGCGCGACGCTTGCCGCGTCCGAAGCCTATGCCCGCTATTTCGACCATTGGAACGGCCAGGAACCGGCCCCGGCCGGCGTCCAGGAAAACCGCCGCTCCTTTCAGCTGGCGCGAAAGGTCGGCGTTCCGATCTGCATGGGCGGCGACGTCGGGGTCTATTCCCATGGCGACAACGCCCGGGAGATGGAGGCGATGGCCGCAGCGGGAATGCCGCCGCTCGAGGTGCTTCGAGCCGCTACGTCCGGCAATGCCGCGATATTCCACCTGACCGACCGTGGCTCGGTCAAGGCCGGCATGCTGGCCGACCTCGTCGCCGTCGAAGGCGATCCTTCGAACAACATCTCGGCGGTCCGGCAAGTCCGGATGGTCGTAAAGGGCGGGAAGATCGTCCGGTCACAATAGCGGGCGGCAGGGGGCAAGCCGTGAAGACGCCAAAAGGCTGGGACAGCGAGGCGCATCGCCA
>CBFGLY010000286.1:0-2303 GCA_965649725.1 uncultured Sphingomonas sp. | reverse complement strand
CAATCGCGATGACGCGACTTCAGCGACTTCAGGGAATTGCGAATCTTCATGGCCGAAAACGCCTGCCTTCGTAAGTTTTTATGTTGTCGGGTGGTTTGAACCGCGGCTCCCCTATGGTGAGCGCGGTCCCAAGTCAAGGTTTCGCCGGTGCGCGCGGGCCTTTCGGGTCGAACAAGTCCCCGAAATAGTCGCCCTGCAGCCACATCGGCCGGACCGGCGCGTCGGCCATCGCCCTGGCGATGCGATAGTTGAGCTGCGCGTAGCGGGCGCCAGCGTCCCAGTCGATCTTCTGGCTCAGATCATCCTGGGGCGAGTGATAGATTTTGCTCAGCCAGCTGTTCCACACCTCCTTGCCGCCATTGGCGTGGCCGGTCATCAGCAGGACCGCCGGGACCCCGCGGCGGACGAACATATAATGGTCGGACCGGGTGAAGATCGCTTCCTCCGGCATCGGGTCCGGGCTGACCGCGACGCCCATCGATCCCGCCGCGGCCACGACCATCGCTCCGATGGTCGAATGGTCCGCTCCGAACGCCGTCACATCGGTGAAGGGATAGAGCAGCAGCGGCATGTCGAGGTCGACCAGGCCGACGATGCTTTGCGTCGGCACCGTCGGATGGTTGGCGAAATAGTCGGCGCCGAGCAGGCCCCGCTCCTCACCCGTGTTGGCGATGAACAGGATCGAGCGCTTCGGACGGACCGGCTGCGCCGCGAACAGCCGCGCCGCCTCCAGCATCGTCGCGACCCCCGCCGCATTGTCGAGCGCGCCATTGTAGATCGCATCCTCGCCCGGCTTGGCATCGAGCTTCGTCCCGAGATGGTCGAGGTGGCCCATCAGCACGATATGCTGGGGGGCAAGCGCGGGATCGGATCCCTTGAGCAGCCCGACGACTTCCGGGCTGGTGAAGTCCTCCCACTTATTCTCCCCCTCGACCGACAGCGTCGGCCGAAGCGCGAAGCCTCGCGGGCCGGCCTTGCCGTCGTCCCGGGCGTCGGCGCGGACCGAAGCGAGCGAGCGGGGAGCCCCCTCGAACAGCCGGGCGGCCGTCTCTTCCGACAGGCTGAGCTGCATCTTGATGCCCGGCGGGGTCGAACCGGCCCGTCCCGAGCTGTCGACCCAATCGATCAGCGGCCTCGAGGCCCGGCCGACGCTGCTCCGGCCCCCGCCCTTGCGGGAGATTTCGACAAAGCCGATCGCGCCGGCCTCGGCCGCCATCCGGTCCTTGCTTGCATTCAGATGAGCCTCGATCTCGCTCGGCAGGCCCTTGGGCGTGCCGCTCAGCGCGACCGCGATCTTGCCGCGCAGGTCGAGCCCGCGATAATCGTCGAGCCGGTAGCGGGCGTCTTTCAGGCCATAGCCGACGAACACGAAGCCCGCGCTGTAGCGGCGCTGCTTCTCGATCACGCTGGGGCGAAGCGATGCGTCCTTGCCCTGCTCGAGTGCGATGCGTTTGCCGCCGGCGTCCAGCGTCAGCGCCGGCGCCCTGTCGAACGAAGCGCGGCGAAAGGGCACTTGAGAGAACCAACCGCCCTTTTCCCCGGCGGGCTCCAGCCCGATCGCCCGGAACTGCGACGCGACATAGTCGGCGGCGATCTGATAGCCTTTCGATCCGGTATCGCGGCCTTCCAACCCGTCCGATGCCAGGAATTCGATGTCTGCCCTGACCCGGCGGGCCGACCCCGGGTCGGCGGCCGGCGTCGCCGCCTGCAGAGAAGCGGAAAGGGCGAACAGGATCAGGCCGGCAGGCAGGAAACGCATCGACTAGGCTCCATAGCGGGTCGCGGCGTTAACCGCCGAACATTCCCCTGGGGCTAGTCGACCCGGCGGCAACGCACCAGTCAGCATGTTCCGCCATTCGTCGAATAACCAAGGGTTTGCCCATCGCCGCGCTCGGCACTATCAGGGCCCGCAATCCACTCATCCAGACCCCTAAAGGACATCATGAGCATCACGATTTCGAGCGCCTTCGACGCCGGGAACATTCGCGTCGTCGGACAGAACGGCGACACCATCGAGCTCGAGATCGTCAAGGATCATATGAGCGATTTCCACCAGTGGTTTCACTTCCGCCTGGCCGGAGCGGGCGGGCGCGAAGTCACGCTGAAGATCGTCAACTGCGGCACGGCCGCCTATCCGGACGGCTGGCCCGACTATAAGGCCTGCGTTTCCCTGGACCGCGAGGATTGGACCCGGATCGACGGCACCAGCTACGCCGACGGCACCCTCACCATTAAATTCGTGCCCGAGACCGACCTCGTCTGGATCGCCTATTTCGCGCCCTATTCGATGGAGCGGCACCACG
>CBFGLY010000285.1:0-2310 GCA_965649725.1 uncultured Sphingomonas sp. | reverse complement strand
TCGACGCGGATCAGCGCTTCGCCGGACAGGGCCGGAACCAGCGCGTCGCCCTTCCACGAAGGGAACTGATCGCCTGTATAGATCATCAGACCGGTCGGCGAGATGGATGGATTCCACCAGACCTTGGGGGCCTCGAAGCCGTCGCCGGGCTTGTGGTCGGGAATGTCGCGTCCGTCATAATGGCTACCATTGGACGCTCGCGGATAGCCATAGTTCCTGCCCGCCACGATCAGGTTGACCTCGTCCCCGCCCTTGGGGCCCATTTCGCTCCCCCACAGCCGGCCGTCCGGAGCGAAGGCGAGGCCGAGCAGGTTGCGGTGGCCGATGGTCCAGAATTGGGCCGCGATCCCGCCCCGGCTCGCCCAGGGATTGCCGGGCGCCGGCGCGCCCTCGGCGGTCAAGCGGAGCACCTTCCCAAGATTGCCGCCCATGTCCTGCGCCGGGTCGAAATGCTGGCGCTCGCCGGAGGTCAGGTAAAGGAACCCGTCCGGGCCGAAGGCGATCCGGTGGGAGAAGTGACCGTTGCCATCCAGCTTCGGCTGCTGCCGCCAGATGATCTTGAAATCCCGCAAGGCCGGCTTGTTCGCGTCGGCAAGGTCGAGCGTTCCATAACCCAACACGGCACCTGTCAGGCCGCCCTCGCCTTCCTCGACATAGGTCAGATAGACCCGCCGATTGCCGGCGAAATCGGGGTGGACGACAACGTCGCCAAGGCCGCCCTGTCCCGCGACATGCGCCTTGGGTACGCCGGACACCTCCCGCTTGCTGCCGTCGCGCACATCCACCAGCCACAGCTTGCCTTCCCGTTCGGTCAGCAGGGCAAGGTGGGTCAGCGGAACGCCGCTCCCCGGCAGGAAATCCATCGCCCAGGGCGAGGAGAAGGTGGCGACTTCAGCAACGGTAAATGGCCGGCTGCTAGACTCAACCGATGCGCCATTCTTCGCAGGGGCTTCCGATTGGCATCCGGCAAGGAGGAGCGCCGCGGTTACCGAAGCTTGCAAAAACTTCATGCTCATCCAATCTCTCCACTTGAGAGCGGCGCAGTCGGAGATGGAATGAACAGCGTCGGCCTCCTCTCGCTGGCAACCGCATTGCCTCCGCATATCGTCGGACAAGGGGAAGCTAAAGCCACAGCGCGCGACTTGTTCCGCGGCAGGAAGGCGCTGTTCGACCGGCTGGCGGGCGTGTTCGACAATGCGGGGATCGACCGGCGGCACACGGTCGCGCCGCTCGACTGGTATGCCGGCGACCATGGCTGGAAGGAGCGCAACAGGGTCTATCTCGAAGCCGCGGACGCCCTGTTCCTGGAAGCGGCGAGCAAGGCCATCGACCGGGCCGGCCTGGCTCCCGGCGACATCGACGGCGTCGTCACCGTCTCGACCACCGGCATCGCGACGCCCAGCCTCGACGCCCGCAATGGGCCTTCGCTCGGCCTGCGCGGCGACGTCCGCCGGGTGCCGGTCTTCGGTCTGGGCTGCGCCGGCGGCGTGACAGGGCTTGCAGCCGCGGCCCGCTTCGCATCGGCCGAGCCGGGCAGCCGCTGGCTGTTCGTCACCATCGAAACCTGCTCCATCTCGATCCGCCTGGACAGCGACGATCCGGCCGCGATCGTCGCGACGGCCATCTTCGGCGACGGCGCCGCTGCTGCGGTGGTCGAGGCTGGAAAAGCGGGAATCGCCACGCTCACCGCCTCCGGCGAGCGAATGTGGCCCGACACGCTTGGAATCATGGGATGGCGCATCGAGGACCCCGGCTTCGCCGTCGTGTTCGACCGCGCGATCCCGCCCTTCATCGAGGCCGAGCTGGCGAGCGCGCTGGACGGCATGCTGGCCGACATGGGCAGCGATCGTCGCGCCATCGACCGCTTCTGCTGCCACCCCGGCGGCGTCAAGGTGATCGACGCGATCGAGGCAGCCCTGGAATTGCCCGTGGGCACACTCGACATCGAGCGCGACGTCCTGCGCGACTGCGGCAATATGAGCGCGCCGACCGTGCTGTTCGTGCTGGAACGGATGATCGCGCGGGGACTGCCGGAAACAGTGCTGATGGCCGCCTTCGGCCCGGGCTTCACCTGCGCCGGCATCTTGCTGGAGAGACCATGATGTGGCCCTCGATCGCGCTGCTGGCCTTCGTGACGCTGCAGCGCCTGGTCGAATTGCCGCTGGCGAATGCAAATACCAGGCGGCTGCTCGCGGCGGGCGGCTATGAGGTGGGCGCCGCCCATTATCCGCTGATCGTCGCCGTCCACGCCGCCTGGCTCGCCAGCCTGTGGTGGTTCGCGCCAGGCCGGCCGATCCATCTTCCGTTCCT
>CBFGLY010000284.1:0-2311 GCA_965649725.1 uncultured Sphingomonas sp. | reverse complement strand
CGGAGCAGAACCTTGCCCGAGCGGGCAAGCCCAAAGGCTGCAGTCGCCGCCAGCAGCGGCATCAATATCGTCGACAAGGGCCCGGAGATTTTGTGCCACCAGCCAGTCCGGGCCTCTTCGCTCGGCCGTCCGGCGGACTCCAGGTCGCCGATCGCCTCGCGCAGCGAAACGAAGTCGCGCTCGGCGGGGTCGACCTTCGCCAGGGTGAAGCGCGACGGCTCGACGCCGGCCAGAGCGATCGCTTCATCGCGCCGAGTGACGATGTTCATCGGCGCATCATAGGTGCGCACATTCTGCAGCCGCCAGGCGCCCGGTACCTGCTCGGCGCGCTCCGCATCCACCACTCGGGCCAACGCTCCACGCTCGCGCTCGAATATGGTGATTCCCCTGAGCTTGGTGGACGCGCCGCGGCCTCCGACCAATTTTGCGCGGATCAGATTGTCGCCGTCGCGAATCCAGACGTTGGACAAAATGTCGGACTCCGGCGGGATCGGTTCGTAATCGGCGTCGCTCCACGCGGTGACAGTCCGGGCCGACTGGATGACGATCGTCTCGTTGAAGACGAACAGGGCTATCGCGACACCAACGCTGGCGGCGATCATCGGCGCCAATATCTGGTGAGCCGACAGGCCGGCGGCCTTCATCGACACCACCTCGCTATGCTGGTTGAGGCCGGCAAAAGCGATCAGCGCACCGAGGAGCACAGAGAAGGGCAGGAAGCGGGAGATGAGCAGGGGGAGGCGAAGCGACACATAGCGCCATAGCTCGGCCTCGCCATTGCCGGGTACCTTGAGGATCTTGCTGGATTCGCCCAGCAGGTCGAGCGTCATCAGGACCAGCACCAGCGCAATCAGGACTGCCAGGCTTCGCGTCAGGAACAGCTTGGCGGCATAGAGCGCCAATTGCCGCGAGGGCATGAAATCAAGGTTGATCACGCCGACGCCTCGATCCGGCCCATGGTCCGCCCTGGGAACAGCCGTCGGATGGTCTTGCCGATGCGGCTGAACGTTGCCTCGAGCGCGCCGATCGGTTGCCCGCCGGGACGATGCGCCAGCACGTGATACATCCAGAAGATCAGCGCCACGAGCCCGAGGAATGGCAGCCACAAGGCGAGCTCGGGCATCAGACGTCCCTGCGCCCCGGCGCCTTCGGCATATTGGTTCACCTTGTGATAGGTCACCACCATCACGATCCCGATGAAGATGCCGAGCGACGAACTGCTCCGCTTGGGCGGCACCGCCAAGGCGACAGCAAGCAGGGGAAGCATCAGCATCATCACCACCTCGACCAGGCGGAAGTGAAGGTTGGCTCGTGATTCCAGCTGCTGCGCATGATCCTTCGCCGCGCCGCCATAAGCGCGGTCGTAAACCTCCGGCAGGGTGAGCTCCTTCTGCTCGTTTCCGCGGCGGCGGAAGGGATCGATCGCAGGCAGGTTGATCGGAAGGTCGTAGCTTTCGAACGACAGGGTCCGCGGCGTCGCGAAGCCCTTGCCCTCCTGGACCAGCCGTCCGTTTTTCAGCCGGAAGATGATCGTGTCGGGATCGTCGGTCGAAAGGAACTGGCCTTCGGCAGCGGTCGCCGCGATGCGGGTGCCCGACTTGTCGTCGAGTGCGGTAAAGATGCCCAGCAGGTGCGTCCCATTTTCCTCGCTTCGGTCGATGCGCAGCGTCATTCGCTTACCGAAATCGTTGAATTCGCCGACCTTGATCGACGCGCCGAGCGAGCCGGACTTGAGGTCGAAGCGAAGCCCTTCGTAGCGG
The DNA here is from genome assembly GCA_965649725.1 of uncultured Sphingomonas sp. GTDB lineage: Bacteria > Pseudomonadota > Alphaproteobacteria > Sphingomonadales > Sphingomonadaceae > Sphingomicrobium. Next base: position 551 of record CBFGLY010000284.1, on the reverse strand, counting down.
TAGCGGGCATAGGGATCGACCCAGCCGACGATGGCGATGTTGGCAAGCAGGAGCGCGATCGCGAAGGCATAGGGAACCCGCAGCAGCCTGCCGTAGCCAACGCCGATGCCACGCAGCGCATCCAGTTCGGACGACAATGCAAGCTTGCGGAAGGCGAGAAGGATACCCAGCAGAAGTCCGATCGGGATGCCGAGCGAGAAATATTCCGGGAGAAGATTGGCCAGCATCCGCCAGACGACGCTGACCGGGCCGCCCGCGGTGATCACGAAGTCGAACAGGCGCAGCATCTTGTCGAGCACCAGCAGCATCGCCGCCAGCACCAGCGTCCCGGCGAGCGGCACCGCGATGTTCCGGGCAAGATAGCGGTCAACCAACGCCACAATCAGCACCTTTTCGTCGTCGCTGCACCATGATTTGGCCGCAAAGACAGCCGAAATGGCAAGCGGGCGTCTTAGCCTTGCCGATTCCTGAAAAGGGGGGAAGCGGCAGGGACGAGGCGCCGCTCGTGCCTATAGCGAAGCGGATGATAAAATCATGTCCATTTCTCGCCT
>CBFGLY010000283.1:0-2328 GCA_965649725.1 uncultured Sphingomonas sp. | reverse complement strand
ACCGACCGCAGCGAGCCGGGGCTTCTCCTGACCGTACGACGCGAAGACATGCGCAAGCATCCCGGTCAGGTCGCGTTCCCCGGCGGCCGGATCGACGAGGGGGAGACCGCGGCCCGCGCGGCCCTTCGTGAAGCGCAGGAAGAGCTGGGGCTGGACCCGCGGCTGGTCCAGCTGCTGGGCGAAGCGGATTCATACCGCACCGTCACCGGCTATGGAGTGACCCCCGTCGTCGGGCTCATCCCGCCCGATCTGCCGCTGGTCCCCAACCCGGCGGAAGTGGCCGACTGGTTCGAGGCGCCGCTTGATTTTGTGCTCGATCCCATCAACCAGCGTCGAATGACCGCCGACTATCAGGGCCGCACCCGCCATTATTATCAGATCGACTGGCAGGGCCGGCAAATCTGGGGCGCGACCGCGGCCATGCTGGTCAATCTGACGAGGCGAATCGGGTGAAGATCGAGCCTTCCGCATGGCTCGACCGGCCCGGGATCAAGCGCCTGCTCAAGGCGCTGGACGCCAAATCCGGTACCGCCCGCTTCGTCGGCGGCGCCGTCCGCGACCTGCTGCTCGACGAAGAACATGCCGACCTCGACCTCGCGACGTCGCTTTCGCCGGCCGAAGTGGTTCGCCGCCTCGAAGCAGCCGGGATCAAGGCCATTCCGACCGGAATCGAGCATGGCACGGTGACGGCGGTGTCGTCTGGGACGGTCGTGGAGGTGACGACCCTGCGTTCGGACGTCAGCACCGACGGCCGCCGCGCGACGGTCGCCTTCACCGGCGACTGGCAGGCCGATGCCGGCCGCCGCGACTTCACCATCAACGCCCTCTACGCCGACCCGTTCAGCGGCGAGCTGTTCGACTATTATGGCGGCATCGACGATTTGAAGTCGCGTACGGTGCGCTTCATCGGGGAGCCGCTGCAGCGCATTGCCGAGGACCATTTGCGGATCCTTCGCTACTTCCGCTTTCATGCCCGCTACGGTCAGGGCGAGCCCGATCCCGCGGCCATCGCCGCCTGCTGCGCCCGGTCCAACGACCTGATGGCCCTATCGCGCGAACGAATCGCGGACGAGCTTCTCAAGCTGCTTGCATTGCCGGATCCCACGCCGACCGTCCGACTGATGCTTGGCTGCAACCTGTTCGCCCCGGTCATTCCGGAAATTGAAAGCCCGGCTCCTGACCGTCTGGCCAGGCTGGTCGGGGATGAAGGGGAAGCAGGCATCGCGCCCGACCCGCTGCGGCGGCTGGCTGCGCTGCTGCCTCGCGAACCGGCCACGGCGGAGAAAATCGCGGCCCGGCTCAAGCTTTCGAACAAAGCCAGGAAGCGACTGTCGAGCGCGGCGGACAGCGATCTGGGCGACGGACCCAGGCCGCTCGCCTACCGGCTCGGCGTCGAACGCGCGGTCGACCGCCTTCTGCTGGCATCCCGGCCCGGCGATGCCCGCGACATTGCCCGCTGGGTCCCGCCCCGCCTCCCGATTTCGGGCGGAGAGCTGATCGAGCGTGGAGTCCCGCAAGGGCCGGACGTGGCCCGCGCGCTGCGCCGCATCGAGAGTGACTGGGAAGCGGCCGGCTTTCCCACCGGGCAAGAGTTCGAGGCGATCGTCGCGGCCGTTCTGGCCCGCTAGTCCTGCTCTTCAGGACGGGCGTCCGGTTCGTCCACCGGACGAAGGAACACAGCGCCCGCCTCCTGACCAAGCGCCCAGCGGATCTGCGCCGGATAAGTCCCGAGACGCCCGACGCTGATCTCGACCATTTCGCCGATCTGCAGCGACCCGTCGGTTTCCAGCCGGCATCCCTCGCGGCTGATGTCCGTCACCACCACCGGCACCTTGCCGCCGTCGGAATCGGTCAGCGACGTCTTATAGTTCGTCGCCACTCTCGGCGACCGTTTGATAAATCCCGGCTCACGCATGGCACACCCCCGGTTCCACGCTTCGTTCCTAACATGGATTAAATAGCTGCGGAATGGATTTCGGGATTGCCGGCGGCCCGTACGCGACCATTCGCTGGCACCAAATCGCCGCCCAAAGCGTTGTTTTTATCTCGAAAGCTCGGAGTATTGCGTGGCCGATGATCGAATAGTGGCGTTGGGTCTGCTCACCTCGAGCGAGGTCAGGCTGCTCGGTCCGCAGTTCAAGCGGCTTTGGCCGGTCGATGAAACGCCCTGTTTCGAGGGGTTGATCGACGCCATCGACGAAGCCGACCGGCAGCTTCAGCTTTCAAAGGTTGCGGAGGCGGAACCTCGCGGGTCCGAAGGCTGAGCGGTCACGCCTTTCGGCGCGATTTCCAATAGTCCAGCGCCGCGTCGGGCTCGAGGGGCTTGGC
>CBFGLY010000282.1:0-2329 GCA_965649725.1 uncultured Sphingomonas sp. | reverse complement strand
GGTAAGGCCGCTCGTCGCGAAGCTGTCCGAAGCGCGCCCGGCGATTGCAAGCCTGGCCGATGTCGCTGGGCAGCTCCGGAAAATGGGGCAATATCTGGCCGGCGATGCCGCTTGGCGCGGGCCCGACGGAAGAGCGGCTTCCGAACTGCTCGAGGCGCTGGAATCATCCGCCGATGCCGCTGCCATGGCGGTTGCGCCGGAAGACGTCGTCCCGTTGCTCCGGGAGCTGATGGGCTCGCACCCGGTTCGCCGGTCCTACGGTGGACACCCGCGGGTCTTCATCTGGGGCTTGCTGGAAGCGAGATTGCAGCAGGCCGACCTGATGATCCTGGGCGGAATGAACGAGGGCATCTGGCCCTCGCTTCCCACCCCCGATCCTTGGCTCGCGCCGCAGATTCGCAAAACGCTCGGGCTCCCTGGGCGAGAGTTCCGAACCGGCCTTGCCGCTCATGACTTCATGAGCGCGCTTGGCGCACCCAAAGTGTTGCTGACGCGGGCCCGGCGAGACAGCCGCTCGCCGACCGTCGCGTCGCGACTGTGGTTGAGATTGCGGGCCATGACCGGCGGGATGACACGCGACCAGCGGCTCGAGCGCCTCGCGACGGCCCTCGATGCGAGCGAGATCGCGACACCCGTCGAGCCTCCCAAGCCTTCGCCCCCACTGGAAGCGCGGCCGAAGAAGATCGCGGTGACCGACCTCGATCGGCTCAAGGCCGACCCATTCGCCTTCTATGCGAAGGCGATCCTTCAGCTTCGTCCGCGAGAGCCCGTCGACGCCGAGCATCATGCGGCATGGAAGGGAACCGCCGTCCACTCCGTCCTCGAACGCTGGTTCAAGGACGACGATTGCGATCCCGCAAAGCTGGCGGGGAGAGCGCAGGCCATGGTGCAGGATGATTCGATCCACCCCATGCTGCGCGCGCTATGGGCGCCGCGCCTGAAGGAATCGATCGACTGGATCGCCGGCGAAATGGCGGCCGATCGGGAATCGGGACGACGCCCTGTCCAGGCCGAAACCAAGGGTGAGACGCAGGTCGCGGGCGTGACTCTCTACGGAGTGGTCGATCGGATCGACCGCCTGCCCGACGGAAAGTTGGCCATCGTCGATTATAAGACTGGCCAGGCGCCCAAGGCGAAAGCGGTCGCCGAAGGGTTCGCGCTTCAGCTCGGCCTATTGTCGCTGATCGCGAAGGGCGGGGGGTTCGGCGCTCTGAACGCCGAGGTCGGCCGGCACGAATATTGGTCGCTGGCCAAGAAGAACGGACGGTTCGGCTACCGCTGGTCACCCGATGGCGATGAGGGCGCGGCCGCATTCGAGCAGCGCGCCTTCGCGCACTTCTCGGAAGCGGCGGGCAAATGGCTGCTCGGCACGGAGCCGTTCGAGGCCAAGCTCAACCCGGCCTATGCGCCTTACGAGGATTACGACCAGCTGATGCGGCTGGAGGAGTGGTACGGCCGTGACTAGGCTAGGCGCCGCGCTTCGGTTTCTTGACCTTCGAGGCATAGAGCAGCGCCGCGACGATCGCCGCCGAGCCGATTCCGACCGCGACGCCGGCCTTCACCAGCTTGGTCCGGCGTTCATCGTCACGCTTGTCGTCGTCGTCGCTCATCATGGCCTCGCAAAGTTGATCGGTCTTCGTTCCTATGCGCAAGCATCGGGCTTTGGAAGCCGGAAGGAGGTCTCATGCGCCGCCGGCTGAAACCGCTTCCTCATCTGAAAGACCAGCAGGAAGCCGCGTCCGATCCGCTCGTCCATGCGGCCTTGTCGGCCTCCGCGGGCACCGGCAAGACGCACGTGCTTACATCCCGGGTGCTGCGCCTTTTGCTCCGCGGGACCGCGCCCTCGTCGATCCTGTGCCTGACCTTCACCAAGGCCGGAGCAGCCGAAATGGCCAATCGCGTGGGCGAGCGGCTGGCCCATTGGGTTCGATTGCCGGATGCCGAGCTTGGCCTGGAGCTCAAGCATTTGTGCGAGGATTATGACCCGCCCATGCGGGAAAGGGCCCGCCGGCTGTTCGCAGAAGTGCTGGAAGCTCCCGGCGGCGGCCTGCGCATCCAGACTATTCACAGCTTCGCCCAGACCCTGCTGGCGGCATTCCCCGCCGAAGCCGACATCGCTCCGGGTTTTCGCCCGATCGAAGGCCGCGCCGAAGCCGAGCTGGCGCGCAAGACGCTGGCGGCACTGCTGGCCGATGCCGAGGCTTTGAACGACGAGCGGCTGATCGCCGACGTCTCCGCGTTGAGCCTTCGCCTGGGCGAGACCGGAGCGGAATCCTATTTGATGGAATGCGCCCGGGCGCACGAGGCGATGGACGTGCTTGGCGACCCA
>CBFGLY010000281.1:0-2361 GCA_965649725.1 uncultured Sphingomonas sp. | reverse complement strand
GGGCAGCCATAGGCCATCGCCTCCATGATCAGCGCGGCCTCCAGCCGGCCGAGGCCGATCCCGCCGCTCTCCTCGCTGACGTAGATCGACCCGAAGCCGAGCTCCGCCGCCGCACGGATCGTGTCGCGCGGGAAGATATGCTTCTCGTCCCATTCGGCGGCGAAGGGGGTGATCGCGTCGGCGGTGAATTTCTGCGCCATCTCCTGGATCTGGCGCTGGTCGTCGGTGAGGTCGAACTGGCTCATGGACGGCGCGCCTAGCACCGCAATCCGGAGCGTTCCAGTGGCTAGACCTTGGGCCTGGTGCAGCGGCGGTAGCGGAAGCGCTCCCCGTCCGCGTCACGGATCAGCACGTTGCTGCTGCCGGTGAGCGACAGCTCCTCCTTCTGGGACCAACGGCCGAGATCGCCATTGTAGACGAACATTCCAACGAAGCGCTCGGGGTAATTGCCGAGCGTCTGGAAGAGCTGGCCCTGCGCATCGGGCAGTTGGAGGCTGTTGGCGCTGACGACAATCGCGCCCGATCCTTCACGACGGGGATCGGCGCAATCTTCGACCGATTGTCCCCACCTTCCGTGGAAGGCAGCCGGGATGGTCGCCGCAACCGGCGCCAGCGGGTCCTCGGCAAGGGCCGCATTGTCGCCCTCCGCCAACTCATTTTCCAATTCATTGGTCGATGGCGGCGGAGCCGGGGCCGGTTCGGGCTCCGGATTATTGCTGAGTGCGATGTCGGGCTTCTCGGGCGCGGATTGCGACGCCTCGATCGCTTCCGGCGTCAGCTTGTCTTCCTCCTTCGGCCCGCCGCACGCGGTCAGGGTAAGGGCGAGCAGAAGCGTGGCAGGAAGCAGTCTCATCGGCCGACCTTATCAGGTGCAGCGCTTGTAAGTGAAGGTCCCGGCTTCTTCGGCCCGCTTCAGCGTGTCGCCGGTGCGGGTGAACGTGATGACCTTGCTCCACTTCTGGCCTTCACCGGTGAAGTTGAAGAGGCCGGAAAAGCTGGTGGCGATCGCCGGGCGCCGTTCCTTCAACGTGCCGGTGGATTCGTAAAAGACGAGGGTCTTCTCGCCGATCGTCAGGAGGCCCTTGGCATCGCTTCGGCCCTGGTCGCAATCGGCCGGCACCATACCCCAGCGGCCGCGATACTGGCCGGGGATCAGCGATGCTTCCGGCGTATCCGGCGGCGAGGGCTCTTCCGATCCGGCATCGTCGGCTTCGTTCAATTGGCGGGAGGCATTGGCCGCAGCGGTCGCCTCATTGCCTTCGTCCGGCGGAAGAATCTCGATGTCGGCGTTCGCCGTGTTGCTTTCGTCGATCGCGATATTGTCGTCGCTCTGCTGCTGGCAGGCGACGAGAGCTAGGGCGATCAGGGCGGCAGGAAGGACGTTGGTCGGTTTCATGCCCAACCAACGTGTTAACAAGGCTTAGGATGCGCGCCCATTTCCCGCGACTCCGAAGGCGGGTGTATGCGCCGGTCGGGGCGGGGCGATGCGGAGGTTGGCATGGCTAGCGATACTACCATCATTTTGGTTCATGGCTTTTGGGGCGGCGCTGCTCACTGGAGCAAGGTGATCGTCGAATTGTCGCGTGCCGGTTTCAGGTCGATCAAGGCGGTCGAACTGCCCTTGACCTCGCTTGCCGACGACGCCGAGCGCACCCGGAAAATGATCGCCCAGGTCGACGGGCCGGTGCTCCTCGTCGGTCACAGCTACGGCGGGGCCGTCATCACCGAGGCGGGCAACCAGCCCAATGTGACGGGCCTTGTCTATATCGCGGCATTCGCACCCGATACCGGCGAAAGTCCGGGCCAGATCACGCAGGAGCATCCGCCGCTCGCCGCGGCCAATCTGGAGCCGGACAGCGACGGCTATCTGTGGATCAAGCCGGACAAGTTCCATGAAAGCTTCTGCCAGGATCTGACCGAAGACGAAGGACTGGTCATGGCGGTGACGCAGAAGGCGCCGCTGGCGGGCACCTTCGGCGACCCGATCAGCGGGCCGGCGTGGAGGGCGAAGCCGAGCTGGTACCAGATTTCGAGCGAAGACCGCATGATCGCGCCGGAAAATCAGAGGCGCATGTCCGACCGCCTCGGCGCGCGGCAGATCATCACGCTCGACGCGAGCCACGCGTCGCTCGCCTCCCGCCCGGCAGAAGTGGCGGCGCTCATTGTCGAGGCCGCGCAGCAACTGGCCGAGCAGGAGGTGCCGCTCGTCATCGTCGAATGACGATGCCCGGACGATCAGCGAGTAGGTGAGTCGCCTTCGGCGGCCGGTTCGACCGGCGCCGATTCCGCCGTTGGCTCGACGGCCGTGTCGGCCGGCATCGATTCCGTTGCGGGATCGACGGCCGGCTCGGCCGCTGCTGC
>CBFGLY010000280.1:0-2364 GCA_965649725.1 uncultured Sphingomonas sp. | reverse complement strand
ACGTCGATCGCCTTGTCGGGCAGCTTGCGGTCATGGATGTAGCGCGCGCTGAGCTCGACCGCCGACTTGATCGCGTCGGGCGTGTAGCGGACGCCGTGGTGACCCTCGAACGAGCTGCGAAGCCCGCTGATGATCTTGATCGTGTCCTCGACCGTCGGCTCGTTGACGTCGATCTTCTGGAACCGGCGCAGCAGGGCGCGGTCTTTCTCGAAGTGATTGCGGAATTCCTTGTAGGTGGTCGAACCGATGCAGCGGATCGTGCCCGAGGAGAGCGCGGGCTTGAGCAGGTTCGACGCGTCCATCGCCCCGCCGCTGGTCGCGCCGGCGCCGATAACGGTGTGGATTTCGTCGATGAACAGGATGGCGTGGGGCAGCTTCTCGAGCTCGCTGACAACCGATTTCAGCCGTTCCTCGAAATCGCCGCGATAGCGGGTGCCGGCGAGCAGCGCGCCCATGTCGAGCGCGTAGATCACCGCTTCCTTGAGGACATCGGGCACGTCGCCCTCGATGATCTTGCGCGCCAGGCCTTCCGCGATGGCGGTTTTGCCCACGCCCGGATCCCCGACGTAAAGCGGGTTGTTCTTCGACCGGCGGCACAGGATCTGCACCGTGCGGTCGACTTCGGGCATGCGCCCGATCAGCGGGTCGACCTTGCCCGCCTTGGCCTTGTCGTTGAGGTTGATCGTGAACTGCTGGAGCGCGCTTTCCTTCTTGCCGTCGCTCTTCTGTTCGGTCTTCTCCTCGGCGCCCTGGGGCGGCTGGACCTCGGCCGAGCTGTCGCCCTTGCCGACACCGTGGCTGATGAAGGTGACGGCATCCAGCCGGCTCATGTCCTGCTGCTGCAGGAAATAGACCGCGTAGCTCTCCCGCTCGCTGAACAGGGCGACCAGGACATTGGCGCCGGTCACTTCGTCGCGGCCGGACGACTGCACGTGCAGGATCGCGCGCTGGACCACGCGCTGGAAGCCGCTGGTCGGCGTCGGGTCGGTGGCGCTGTCCGCGACAAGCGCGCCAAGCTCATTGTCGAGATAGCGGCGGACTTCGCTCTTCAACTCGTCGCGATCGACGCCGCAACTGGTCATCACCTGGCTGGCATGCGCATCGTCGATCAGCGCCATCAGCAGATGTTCAAGGGTCGCATATTCGTGGCGGCGCTTCGACGCTTCGCCGAGGGCATTGTGGAGGGTGGTTTCGAGTTCACGCGCGAAACTGGGCATGTCTAGGGATTCTCCTTGACCCTCAATGTCGTGAAGTTCCCCGCGCCTATCAAGGGCGCGGAGGCGAAACGAAGCGTTGGCCTATCGCTTGAACAGCTCATCGGCGGCGCTTCGGTGCTTGTCGACGTCGGACATATGACGTTCGACGCGCTCGATTTCCGACTTCAATATCTCGATCCGCTCGGCCAGCTCGTCCTGCGACATCGGCCCCAGGTCCTGCTTGAGGAGCAGGGTGAGCGGGTCCTGCGGGCGGCTGGAGAAGAAGTCGTCCTCGTCCATTTGCCCAGCGTTGACCCGGACCGGTCCCAAGTCAATAAGCTTCCCGCCGTTGCGTGGGAGTGGGCATGAGCGAGATGATCCCGGATGTGATGCGGGCCGTGGAAATCGCGGCACCGGGCGGCCCTGAACAGCTTCGCCTGGCTTCCCGCCCGACGCCCCGTCCTGGCAAGGGCGAGGTCCTGGTCAAGGTCGCCGCCGCCGGGGTCAATCGGCCGGACGTGCTCCAGCGCAAGGGCCTTTATCCGCCGCCGCCGGGCGCAAGCGACATTCCGGGGCTGGAGATCGCGGGGACGGTGGTCGCGGCAGGGCAGGGCGCCACCCACCTCATCGGCAACCGGGTCTGCGCACTGGTCGCGGGCGGCGGCTATGCCGACTATTGCGTCGCGCCGGCCGGAACCTGCCTGACCGTTCCCGAAGTGCTGAGGATGACGGAAGCGGCGGCGATGCCGGAAACCCTCTTCACCGTCTGGATCAACCTGTTCGAGCGCGGCTTCGCGGCGGACGGCGACAAGGTGCTGGTCCATGGCGGGACGAGCGGGATCGGGACGATGGCGATCAAGCTCGGCAGCCTGTTCGGGCTGGAAGTGATCGTCACCTGCGGCAGCGACGAGAAATGCGCCGCTGCCATCGAGCTCGGAGCGGCCCACGCGATCAACTACAATAGCACCGACTTCGTCGAGGCGGTGGAGCGCCTGACCGAAGGCGAAGGCGTCGCGGTGGTGCTCGACATGGTCGGCGGCGACTATGTCGCGCGCAACCTTCGCTGCCTGGCCGACGACGGCCGCCATGTCTCGATCGCCTTCCAGAAGGGGCCGGTCGCGGAGGTGCAGATCGTCGACCTGATGCGCCGCCGGCTGACCCTGACCGG
>CBFGLY010000279.1:0-2386 GCA_965649725.1 uncultured Sphingomonas sp. | reverse complement strand
CTCAAGCTGATGGAAGGCACCACCGCCTCCGTCCCGCCGCAGGGCGGCCGCAAGCATCCGCAGCAGGAATTCCTGCAGGTCGACACGACCAACATCCTGTTCATCTGCGGCGGCGCGTTCGCGGGCCTCGAAAAGATCATCGGCGACCGCCTCCAGGGCAAGTCGATCGGGTTCGGCGCCTATGTCGCCGCCCCGGAAGAAAAGCGCACGGGCGAGACGCTGAAGTCGACCGAGCCGGAAGATCTCCTGAAATTCGGCCTCATCCCCGAGTTCATCGGCCGCCTGCCGGTCATCGCCACGCTCGAGGACCTCGACGAGGAAGCGCTGGTCAAGATCCTGGTCGAGCCGAAGAACGCGCTGGTGAAGCAATATCAGAAGCTGTTCGACATGGAGGATGTCGAGCTGGCCTTCGCCGACGAGGCGCTGCACTCGGTTGCCAAGAAGGCGATCGAGCGCAAGACCGGCGCCCGCGGCCTCCGTTCGATCCTCGAGGGGATCCTGCTCGACACCATGTTCGACCTGCCTTCGATGGAGGGCGTCGACGAGGTGCATATCGACAAGGACGTGGTCGACGGGCGCAAGGACCCGGTCCGCGTCTATGCCAAGAAGGACAAGTCGGCCTCGTCCGGCAGCGACGCGGCAGCCTAAGCGGTGGTGACCGCCCGGCAGCCGGCAAGGCTCCTCGACGATAGTTTCCTGAAATTCCTGCCGGCACCAATGCGTGAGCCGCGGCGGGCGTGGCTGGCGATCCTGACAGGCTGGCTGATGAGCCTGGCCGGCAGCCTGGTGCTGGCGGCGATCGTCAGCGGTGTCGCCCCCCAACTCGCCAAGCCGGACTTCAAGGGCATCAGCGGCATCACGGCGATCATGCTGCTGGTGGTGTTTTCCCCGCTGGTCGAATCGTTGATCATGGGTGGGGTGCTTGTCCTGCTGCAGCGATTCCTTCGCCCGGCGGGTGCGATTATCGCCAGCTCTTTGCTGTGGGGCATGGCCCATTCGCTTGGCGCGCTAAGCTGGGGTTTCACCATCTGGTGGCCATTTCTGATATTCTCCACGCTGTTTGTCGTCTGGCGGCAGCATGGTTTCTGGGCGGGGGTAGGGGTGGCCGCTGCGGCCCACGCGCTCCAGAACCTTGGCCCGGCATTGGTCGTGGCCGGATATATCTAGACACCGTTGCGCGGTGCGTTGGCGCCGCCCATATACCGGGCATGACAACCCGTACCCTCCCAGTCCTGCCGCTTCGCGATATCGTCGTCTTCCCTCACCGCATCGTCCCGCTGTTCGTCGGGCGCGAAAAGTCGGTCGCCGCGCTGGAGGCCGCGATGGGCGCCGACAAGGAATTGTTCCTGGTCGCGCAACTCGACCCGAGCGAGGACGATCCGGACCGCGACGCGCTCTATGACCTCGGCGTTATCGCCACGGCGATGCAGCTTCTGAAGCTGCCCGACGGAACTGTCCGAGTGCTGGTCGAAGGCGCGCAACGGGCCCGGCTGGTCGATTTGCGCGATGCCGACGGCCATCAGGTCGCCGACGTCGAGCTGGTCGAGGAAGAGGAAAGCGAGGGGCCCGAGGCCCAGGCGCTGATGCGCTCGGTGGTCGACCAGTTCGAAAATTACGCGAAGCTCAACAAAAGGCTGCCGGCCGAAACGTCGATGCAGCTTGGCGAGATCGAGGAGCCGTCGATCCTCGCGGACGCAGTGGCCTCCAACCTGTCGATCAAGGTCGCCGACAAACAGGCGCTGCTTGGCGAGCTTCACCCCGCGCGCCGTCTCGAGATGGTGTTTGCCTTCATGGAGGGCGAGCTCGGCGTCTTGCAGGTCGAGAAGAAGATCCGCAGCCGCGTGAAGCGGCAGATGGAGAAGACGCAGCGCGAATATTATTTGAACGAGCAGCTCAAGGCGATCCAGCGGGAGCTCGGCGAAGGCGAAGAGGGCGGCGACGAGCTCAACGAGCTCGCCGCGAAGATCCGCAAGACGCGTCTCAGCAAGGAAGCCCGCACCCGCGCCAATGCCGAGCTTAAGAAGCTTCGCGGGATGGCGCCGATGAGCGCGGAAGCCACCGTCGCGCGCAATTATCTCGACGTCCTGCTTGGCCTGCCGTGGGGCAAGAAATCTCGCCTGAAGCGCGACATCGCGGAGGCGGAAGCGGTGCTCGACGAGGACCATTACGCGCTGGAGAAGGTCAAGGACCGGATCGTCGAATATCTGGCGGTCCAGGCGCGGACCAATCGTCTGAAGGGCCCGATCCTGTGCCTGGTCGGGCCGCCGGGCGTCGGCAAGACCTCGCTCGGGCGATCGATCGCCAAGGCGACCGGGCGCGAGTTCGTCCGGCAGTCCCTGGGTGGGGTTCGCGACGAGGCGGAAATTCGCGGTCACCGGCGCACCTA
>CBFGLY010000278.1:0-2387 GCA_965649725.1 uncultured Sphingomonas sp. | reverse complement strand
GCGCCGCACGCAAGCAAGGCTGATGGAAGCGGCGGCGCGGCAGCGGTGCCGCGCCGTCACCCAATGTCAGCGAGCCTCGACGACCTCGACCGGAATGCCGAGCTTGGTCAGTTGCGGCTTCACCTTGGCGGCGTCGCCGACGACGACCCAGACGAAGCCCTTGCGCATCAGGGCGCCGCGGATCGCGCTATCCACGCCTGACGCCGTCTGCGCCCGATAGCGGTCGGCCAGCGTCTCGTAATAATTGTCGGGCCGGCCGAGCAGGTCGTTCGACATCATCGCCGACAGGACCGCGCTCGACGTTTCGAACCGTCCGGGAAGCTCGTTGATGCTGTTGGCGGTGACCCGCGCAAGCTCGTCGGCGGTGACGCCCTTGTCGCTCAGGAAGCCGCCGATCTGAGCGTCGAGCTCCTTGATGGCCTCGCCCGTCTTGTCGGCCTGGACCGGCGCGTTGACGATGAACGGAACGCTATGCTCGCGCAGCGACAGGCTTCCGAAGGCGCCGTAGGACCAGCCCTTGGATTCGCGCAGGTCCATGTTGATGCGGCTGAGGAAATCGCCGCCGAGCACGTCATTGGCCGTGCTGACCGCGACGATGTCGCTCTTGGGGTCGATCGGGGTCAGCTGTCCGCCGCTAATCACCGACTGGGGCGAGCCGGGCCGGTCGATCAGCACGATCCGCGACGCCGCCGGACGCACCGGGGCAGTTCCGAACTGCTTTTCGCCCTTCGGTCCCGCCGGCGCCTGCCAGTCGCCGAACTGTGCGTTCAGCAGCGGCAGGATTTCCGCGAGCGGACGGTCGGACACGACATAGACCTTCATATTGTCGGGCCGGAACCAGCGGTCCTTGAACGCCAGCAGCTCGTCGCGCGTCGCTGCGGTCAGCGCCGCCGTGTCCCCGCCGCGAAGCGCCGCATAGGGATGGTTCGCTCCGTAAAGCAGCGCGGGCAGGGCCCTGGCGGCGATCCCGTTCGGGTCCTTCTGAAGCTGCGACACCGCCGTCAGCGCCTGGGTCTTGACCCGCTGCAGCGCGACCGGGGCGAAGGCCGGAGCCTTCACCATCTCCCCGACCAGCGCCAGGCTGGGCGACAAATTGGCCGAAAGCGCCGACATGGTCACCGTCGACCGGTCGAGGCTGCTCGACGTGTCGATCTCGACGCCCAGCCGCTCCTTGGCTTCGGAGAAGGCCTGCGCGTCCAGCGTCGCGGTCCCCTCGTCGAGCATTCCGAGCGCCAGGCTCTGGATTCCCCGCTTCGACGGATCGTCGGCGGCATCGCCGGCGTCGAACGACAGCGCCAGCTGGGTGACCGGAACCGCGGTCCGCTGGGCGTAATCGACGGCCACGCCATTCGCCAGCCGGGTGTGGGTGACGTCGGGAAAGTCGAGCGACGACAGTTGGCCGACGGGCGGGACTTCCCGCTTCGGACCCGGAACGGCGGCGGTCTTGGTCTTCGGCACCTTGCCGTCGGGCGTGAACTTCGTCTCGACATAGGGCGGCCGCTCGCCCGGCTCGAGCTTGATCGACAGCGCCGGCCGCGTCAGCCATTGCTTCATCGCCGACTGCACTTCCGCCGGAGTGATGCTGGCGTAGGTGGCAAGCGTCTTCTTGTAGAAGTCGCTATCGCCGGCGAAGGTCTGGCCTTCGGCCAGCGTCACCGCCTTGCCGCCGAAGCCGCCGACCTGCTCCAGGCCGCGGATGCGACCGCCGACCTCGCCCAGGGTCGCGCGCTGCACCTCGGCCTCGCTCGGCCCTTCGGCGATATATTGCGCGACCAGCTCGTCGAGCCGCTTTTCGACCACCGCCGGGTCGACGCCGGGCTTCACCGTCGCCTGGACGAAGAAGATGCCGACCCGCTGCAGCGCATACATCCCGGCCGAGGCCGACACCGCCAGTTGCTCGTCGCGGACCAGCGTCTTGTCGAAGCGCGAGCTGGCGAGGCCGCCGAGCACCGAACCGCCGACGTCGAGCGCGACCAGGTCGCGGTCGAGCAGGCCGGGGACCGCCCAGTAGCGCGACACCGTCGTCGCCGCGACATGGTCCTTCATCACGATCGACTTGGGCGCGGCCAGCGTCGGGACCATCGCCTGCGCCGGATTGTTGACCGGGCCTCGGCCGATGTCGCCGAAATATTTCTCGACCAGGGGCCGCGCCTGGGCCGCGGTGATGTCGCCGGCCAGCACCAGCACCGCATTGTTGGGGCCGTAGCGGTTGGTGAACCAGTTGCCGACGTCGGTCAGGCTGGCCGCGTCGAGGTCGGCCATCGAACCGATCGTGCTGTGATGATAAGGGTGCCCCTCGGGGAACAGGTTGGCCAGCACTTCATAGAAGACCAGGCCGCCGGGCCGGTTGTCGCCCTGCCTCTTCTCGTTCTGGACGACGCCGCGCT
>CBFGLY010000277.1:0-2391 GCA_965649725.1 uncultured Sphingomonas sp. | reverse complement strand
AGCTTGCCTTCCAGCACCGCCGTTTCCAGGCTGTCGACGGTCGAGCTGGCCGGGCTGCCGTTGAGGTCGATCGAGACCAATGGCTCGTCCGTATATTCGAGGATGCCGGCGAGCGGGCCGCTGTCGGCGGCCGCCTTGAGGATCTGGTTGACCTCGTCCCTGGTCGTGTCGCGCTTTGGGGTGAAGGTCAGGTCGACCAGGCTGACGTTCGGGGTGGGCACGCGAACGGCCGAGCCGTCGAGCTTGCCCTTCAGCTCCGGCAACACCTCGCCCACCGCGCGCGCCGCGCCGGTGGTGGTCGGGATGATCGACATGGCGGCCGCGCGGGCACGGCGCATGTCGCTGTGGATCTGGTCGAGGATCTTCTGGTCGTTGGTATAGGCGTGAATGGTGGTCATCAGCCCGCGCTCGATGCCGATCGCGTCGTTCAGCACCTTGGCCACCGGCGCCAGGCAGTTGGTCGTGCAGCTGGCATTGGAGACGATCTTCATCTCCGGCGTCAGCTTGTCGTCGTTGACACCATAGACGACCGTAATGTCGGCGCCCTTGGCCGGTGCCGAGATCAGGACACGCTTGGCGCCGGCGTCGAGATGCTTCTGCCCGCCCTCGCGATCGGTGAAGAAGCCGGTGCACTCCAGCGCGATGTCGACACCCAGGTCCTTGTGGGGAAGCTTGGCCGGATCGCGCTCGGCGGTGACCTTGATCCGCTTGCCGTTGACGATCATCTCGTCGCCTTCGGCGCTGACTTCGCCGGGGAAGCGGCCATGGACGCTGTCGCGCTTGAACAGCATCGCGTTGGCCTTGGCGTCCGCCAGGTCGTTGATCGCGACCAGTTCCAGGTCGTGATCGTCACGCTCCAATATGGCCCGGGCGACGAGGCGGCCGATGCGGCCGAAGCCATTGATGGCGACTTTGGTCATGCGAATTCCCTTTGGTTCATGTGCGCGAGAACGCGCTCGGTGATCTTGGGCGCGGTCAGCCCGAAATGTTCGTAAAGGTCGGCGGCGGGAGCCGAGGCGCCGAACCGGTCGATGCCGATGCGAAGGCCGTGGAGACCCGTGTAGCGCTCCCAGCCGAAGGTCGTGCCGGCCTCGATCGACACGCGAAGGATTTCGCGGTTCGACACGTCGGGCAGGATGTCTTCGCGGTAGGCCGCATCCTGGGCGTCAAACGCCTCGGTGCAGGGCATCGAGACGACGTCCGCGCCGATACCCCGATCCTCCAGGGACTTGGCGACCGACATTGCGATTTCGACTTCGGAACCGGTGGCGATCAGGATGACTTTCCGCTCGGCTCCGGCCGATTTCAGCCGATAGGCGCCCCTCGCCGACAGGTTCTGGCTGGCGGCACTGGTACGCACCGGCGCCAGATTCTGCCTCGAAAGAGCAAGCAGGCTCGGGCCCTTGTTCGACAATGCGGCCGCCCAGCATTCCGCCGTCTCGACCGCGTCGGCGGGACGATAGACGTGCAGGCCGGGCATTGCGCGAAGGCTCTGCAAATGTTCGATCGGCTGGTGCGTCGGTCCGTCCTCGCCAAGCCCGATCGAGTCATGGGTCATGACGTGGACGACCTTGGCCGTCTGGAGCGCGCCGAGGCGGATCGCCGGCCGGCTATAATCGCTGAACACCAGGAACGTCCCGCCATAGGGCAGTACGCCGCCGTGCAGGGCCATGCCGTTCATCGCCGCGGCCATGCCGAACTCGCGAATGCCGTAATAGATGTAGCGGCCGCCATAATTGTCGCTGGTCAGCGGCTGAAGCGCCTTGGTCTTTGTATTGTTGGAACCCGTGAGGTCGGCCGAGCCGCCGATCGTCGCCGGGATCGACGCATTGATCGCCTCCAGCGCCATTTCCGAGGCCTTGCGGGTCGCAACCTTGGGGGGCTCGGCAAGCAGGCCGTCGACATAGGGCTTCAACCAGCTGTCATCGAGCTTGCCCGCCATTCGGTCGGCGAATTCCCCGGCCTTGCCGCTGGAGTCGAGCCGCTGCTGCCAGGCGGCGCGATCCTGGGCGCCGCGAGCGCCCGCTTCGCGCCACGCGGCGGCGACATCGTCCGGGATTTCGAACGGCGCCGCGTCCCAGCCCAATTCCTTGCGAGCAGCGGCGACCTCCTCGGCCCCAAGCGCTGCACCGTGCGTCGCGGCAGTGCCCTGCTTGGTCGGCGCGCCATAGCCGATGATCGTCTTGCAGCGGATCAGCGACGGGCGCGCATCGGCGATGGCTTCCTCGATCGCCTTCGACACCTTGCCGCTATCCATCCCGTCGCATTCGGTTACGTGCCAGCCCATCGCCTCGTGGCGGGCCATCACGTCTTCCTTGCGGCTCAGCTCGGTCGAGCCGTCGATGGTGATTCGATTGTCGTCCCACAAGACGATCAGCCGGCCGAGCTTCA
>CBFGLY010000276.1:0-2395 GCA_965649725.1 uncultured Sphingomonas sp. | reverse complement strand
TGGATCGGCAAATATGTGTTCGGCGTGGAACGGCCGGCCGAGCTGGTCGACAAGGGCCTGTTCACCGCGGCCGAGTTCCGCCGGTTCGAACGGGCGGAACGGTTTCTATGGTCGGTCCGCTCCCACCTTCACCTTGCCGCGGGCCGGGCGGAGGAACGCCTCGGGTTCGACATGCAGCGGCAGATCGCCGGCGCGATGCGCTATGCCGACCGGCCCGGGAAATCGGCCGTCGAACGCTTCATGCAATTCTACTTCCTGAACGCGAAGACGGTTGGAGATTTGACCGGCCTCTTCCTCGCCCAGCTCGACGAACAAATGGGCGAGCGCGGCCGGCGCTTCGCCCTTCCGACCTTGCGCCGCCGCCCCAGGCATCTCGACGGCTTCGTCCTGGACCGCGGCCGGCTGTCGATCCCTGACGACCGCTGGTTCACCCAGGATCCCGCGCGATTGATCGAGATGTTCGCGCTGGCGGCCCGGGAAGAGCTGGAGATCCACCCCAACGCGATGCGCGCCGCGACGCGCGACGCCCGGCACGCCGACCTTGTCCGCGACGATCCGCGCGCCAATGCCTTCTTCCTCGACGTGCTCACCGCCCGGAACCAGCCCGACCAGGTCCTTCGCTGGATGAACGAGGCGGGCGTGTTCGGCCGCTTCGTTCCCGACTTCGGCCGGGTCGTCGCCCAGATGCAATTCGACATGTACCATCACTACACCGTCGACGAGCATTCGATCCGGGCCATCGGCCTGCTGTCGAGAATCGAGCGCGGCGAGCTGGCCGACGACCATCCCTTGTCGACCGTCCTGTTCGGCCAGATCGCGTCCCGCCGCGTGCTCTACGTCGCCGTCCTGCTTCACGACATCGCCAAGGGCCGCGGCGGCGATCATAGCGTGCTGGGCGCCGAGGTCGCGATGGAGCTGTGCCCGCGCTTCGGCCTGGACGAGGAGGAAACCGAGACGGTCGCCTGGCTGGTCCGCTATCACCTCCTCCTGTCCAACACCGCTTTCCGGCGCGACCTGGCCGACCCGAAGACCGTCGAGGATTTCGTTCGGGCGGTCCAAAGCCCCGAGCGTCTCCGCCTGCTGCTGATCCTGACCGTGGTCGATATCCGGGCGGTTGGACCGACCACCTGGAACGATTGGAAAAGGCAGCTGCTGCGCACCTTGTTCGACGCCGCCGAGGAGCGGCTTCGGCTGGGCCACAAGCAGCGCGGCCGGGCCGAGCAGGTAGCCGCCAGGCAACAGGCGCTGGCGGACATGCTTGGCTGGAAGAAATCCGTTGCCCGGGCCCATGCACGCCGCCTGTCCGACAGCTATTGGCTGGCCGAGCCGATCGAGTGGCAGGTCGCCAACGCGAGGCAGGTCGCTGCGGCACAGGCCCAGATCGGGCAGCCCGCGACCTCGGTCGTGGCCGAGGCCGATCCCCCGTCGGGCGCGACGCGCATTTCCGTTTACGCCCCCGACCGCGCGGGTCTCTTCTACCGGATCGTCGCCGCGCTCAGCAGCGCCGGAGCATCGATCGTGGACGCGCGCATCCACACCACGCGCGATGGGATGGCGCTCGACAATCTGCTGGTCACCGACGCGAGGGGCCGCCCGTACGAGGACAGCCGCCTGAGGAAGCGGCTCGTTGCCGCGGTCGACAAGGCGCTTCGCAGCGAAACCGAACCGCTGCCGCCGGCGCTCGACACTCTGCCGGTGCGTGAACAGGCATTTCGGGTCGCGCCGCGCGTCCTGGTCGCCGAAAAGGCTTCGACCCGGACGACGGTCGTGGAGGTCAACGCTCGCGACAGGCCCGGCCTTCTCGCCCGCCTGGCGCAGGTCATCCACGAGGCCGGTCATCAGCTCCATTCCGCCCACATCGCGACCTATGGCGAGCGAGCGGTCGACGTTTTCTACCTGACGGATCGCTCAGGGAAGCGGCTTGACGAGGAATCCGTCCAGCAGCTTCGCCAAAGCCTGTTCGAGGCGGCCGCGTCGGCCAGCTGACGAAAAAGGGCCCCGCCGTCGCCGGCAGGGCCCTTCCCCTTTTCAATTGCCTGCCGGCTTAGCCGCGCTCGGGCTCCGGCGGAGGAGGCGGGGGCGGCGGAGGCGGGGGCGGCGGCGGACAGGCGTCCGTTGCCAGGATCACCGATCCGTCGGTGCAGGTCTGCGTCGCCGGCGGGGGCGGCGGAGGCGGAGGCGGCGGGGCCGCTTCCTCCACCGGCGCGCGGCGCGGCGCCGAGAAGTTGGCGCGGAAGGTCAGGCCGAACGTCCGCGGCTCCGCAAGGAAGGTCGAGAACAGCTGGCGTCCGCCCGGATAGGCCGGATCCTGGAAGTCCGCCGTAGTGGCGCCTTCCTGGAACGGCGAGTTGAACGCGACCTGCTGGTAATTTTTGTCGAACAGGTTCTGCGCCCA
>CBFGLY010000275.1:0-2402 GCA_965649725.1 uncultured Sphingomonas sp. | reverse complement strand
GAGGCCGCTCGACTGTCCCTGCTCGATACACTCGATCTCAGCGCACTCGCGTCGGGTTAACTTACGCTTTACCAATCGCCTTA
Source organism: uncultured Sphingomonas sp. (assembly GCA_965649725.1). Lineage (GTDB taxonomy): Bacteria > Pseudomonadota > Alphaproteobacteria > Sphingomonadales > Sphingomonadaceae > Sphingomicrobium. The sequence goes on along the minus strand of CBFGLY010000275.1, from coordinate 2,319 downwards.
AGCCGGGAATGGCGGAACTCCGCGACTGGCCCGCCGTTTGCTTAACGATTGGTATCCATGCTCAAGCGCGTCGCCAGATTGTTCGTCATCAAGACCAGGCTGGAAGCCTTCCTGGTGACCTATGCGATCGCGGTCGGAGCGGTCGAGCGCGGCGCCCATTACATGCAGAATTATCCGGGCAATGGCGGGGTGCTGCTCGCGCTTGCCTGCCTTGGCGTTCCGTTCATCGCCGGGGCCAAGCTGGTCGACAGCGTCAAGCCGGCCGAGGTTGCGCCTGCGGCACCGCGGCCGATGCTCCGGCGCCATGCCGGAGCGCGGGTCGTCAGTCGTAGTCGACCCAAAGAGCGCCGGTCGGTCCGCGGTTCAGCGTAACCGTCGTCACGTCGCACAGGTTCACGCCGTTGAAGGTCGCGGTCTTGCCGTCGGCCAGGCGCGCCTGGATGTCGAAGGCGCAATCCGGGTTGGTGAAAGCCACCGCCGTCCTCGACCCCAGCGCCGGGTTCCCGTTAAGCGGCTGCCAGGCAGTCGTCCCGACCCTTCGGATCATCAGCGAGGTGATGTTGGCTCCGGTCTGATTGACCAGGGTGAAGTTTCCGGCGCCGACGAGCGCATCGGCCGGCGAGGCCGCGATCGCCATGGCCAGCAACGGGGCGATGAAGCGTTTCATGGCTACGATATACTGCAATGCGAGCGTTTCATCAAAAAGGCGGCGCGCGCCCGCCCCGCTCGTCGGACGCGCGCCTCTCCTTCCGCGGCCTAGGCCGCGAAGGCGGAAGGTTCCATGGGCCTTGACCGGCGGATGATGATCGCCTCCGCCGGCTGGCGATAGCTTTCGGACAGCGGAAGCGCGGTCGCGCAGAAGCCGCATTCGGCGAGGGTGCGGCCGACGTACCAATGAGTACGTCCGCATCCCGGGCAATGGTTCACTTCATTTTCGCGGTACACGGCATGATAGCCGCGGTGCGCGGGGTTGAAGGGAATGGCCGTCGAACTCAACATGATCGTTCCTCCGATAGACGCGAAACGAGCGACGAGTCGTTAGGTTTCATCGATAAACCGATTCGGGCCAACTGTCATCGCCATGCTTCGATCCTGTCCCGCGCGGGGACATTCGGCCCCTGTGGATATTAACCATCACTTTACCTTTTGCGAGCAGGGTGAGCGGCGCCGAACGACGGTTTGGGGGAGTGGGTCGGATGGAGTCTAACCAGCGTTTTTACCTGCGCAGAGCCGCAGAAGAGCGGACCGCCGCTCATCGCGCTGTCACTCCCCAGGCCCGCGAATGGCATCACAAGCTGGCCCAGGATTTCGCCCGCCGTGCCGTCGAAAACGGAGCGGTCGTCGTTTCCGCCTGACCCGGCGACTCCGTTGCTTGAAAGAACCCATTAAACCATCCAACACGCCCGCCGCATCCGCGAGCCGGGAGTGGCCACTTGACCGGCCCCGTCTAAGCGCCTGATTCTTCGCAGAAATACACACTCCAGAAAATTCGCCCGGCTCCTTCGGCCGCGCCTAGCGTCCCGATATTAACTCTGTTAAATAATTCGGGTTCGTCACGAACGCAGACAACGGGGGCTAATCATGATGAAACGAACCTGCCTTGCGTTGCTGGCCGGCACGCTGATTGCGACGCCGGCCATGGCACGCGACAAGACTCTCTATCTCGGCATTGAAGGCGGCGTGATGTGGCCGAAGGATGTCGATCTCGATTTGACCGAAGATCCCTTGTTCGACGGCGACGGAGTCGATGACTTCCTGAGCATCGATCACAAGATGGGCTACGATATCGACGCCATCTTCGGCTACGACGGCGGCATGGTCCGCGCCGAGCTGGAGCTTGGCTACAAGCGCGCCAGCCACGACGAATATGAAATCCGGGTCCCCGACCTGGAGCTCGACGAATTTTCGGCGCCCGAAACCTTCGATGCCGACGGCCGCACCCGCTATTTGTCGATCATGACCAACCTGTTGCTCGACCTGGGCAATGAGGACGGGCTGAGCTTCTACGCGGGACCGGGCATCGGCTTCGCCTGGGGCAAGTTCCGGGTCGAAAGCGACGATCTCGGTGGCGAGGCTTTCAGCTTCAAGGATGGCGGCGTCGCCCTGCAGGGCATCGCCGGCGTCCGTTATGCCGTGTCGCCCAACATCGATGTCGGCCTGAAGTATCGCTACTTCCGGTCGAGCCGCGTCAAGCACGACTTCGACGAGGATGACGATACCGACGCCGAGTTCCGCGGCGGCCGGTTCAAGTCGCACTCGCTGCTGGCGACGCTGACCTATAATTTCTACACGCCGCCGCCTCCTCCGCCGCCGCCTCCG
>CBFGLY010000274.1:0-2407 GCA_965649725.1 uncultured Sphingomonas sp. | reverse complement strand
CCGGCATAGTCGGGCGACATGTCATAGCCGTTGGCGCGCAGCTTGGTCAGGATGCGCTCGCTGTCGACCAGCGCCTTGGGACAGCCGAGCGACACCATGCCGACGCGCGGCGGGGAGGGGAGTTTCGTAGCCATGGGAGGCGCGCCCCTTAGCCGCGATTCACGGCAAAAACTAGGCAGTTAGACGGTGGGAACTCGCGGGAAGAGGTGGTCGGGGATGATCTCGATGATCTTGTCGCCGGACTGGAGCTTTGCCGCTCCCTTTTCCCACCAGCCGATCGACTTGCCGGCGCGCATGATGCGCAGGCCGACGCCGACCGCCGCGTCCTGCAGCGGCTTTCCGACCTCGAACTGCTCTATCACGCGCTCATGCAGGCGGACATGGCCGCTGGCGGAGGCGAGGTCCGCCATATAGTCGGCGATGCTCGCTCCCTCGGTCGAGCCGGCGAGCAACAGGCCGGCGAAACTGACCGGGTTGATGACCGTGGTCGCGCCGGCGGCCTTGGCGGGAAATTCATTGTCGCCGTTGCGCACGACGACGCTGATCGGAACGATCGGCGAGAGGTGGCGGGCGGTGAGGCAGATCAGGATCGACGTATCGTCCCGCCCGGCCGAAACGATCACGGAGCGCGCCTGTTTGACCCGAACCGACTCCATCGAGGCGTCGCGGGTCGCGTCGCACTGGATCACCGCGCAGCCGAGCGCCTCGGCCCGCTCGAGCGCGGCATTGTCCTTGTCGATGACGACAATGCAGCGCGGGTCGTAGCCGCGCTGGATGAGCTCGGCCACGGCCTCCGAGCCGCTGTTGCCGAATCCCGCCACGATGGTGTGGTTGGTGAGGGTCTTTTGAAGCCGTTGCATAAGCCAGTTGTTCCAGACTCTCTTGATGACGAAGGTATAGGCGGTGCCCGCCAGGATCAGGATCAGGAAGACCCGGATCGGGGTGACGACCAGCGCGTCGAACAGCCGGGCCCGGTCGGTGACGGGGACGATGTCGCCATAGCCGGTGGTCGTCGCAGAGATCATCGTGAAATAAATCACGTCGGAAAAGCTCATCCGCCCGTCGAGATTGTCGCGGAAGCTGTCGCGCTCGATCCAGTGGACGGCGATGACGAAGGCGAGCAGGCCGAACAGCAGCGCCATGCGAATGCCGAACTGGGCCCAGCCGCTTAGCTGGCTCTTCTGCCGGAGCACGCCGGGTGGCGAGGAGATGGCGCGCAGCCGACGTCTCATGGGGGCGAGCTTAGTGCGGCGGGGCGCCAGCGGTAAAGCGGCGTTTCGAGCAGGCTGGTCAAGCCTGTGCCGCCCGACTATGCGGCGGCGAGCAGCGAAGGGTCTCTTGAAATGCGCATTGCGATGATCGGCACGGGTTATGTCGGGCTGGTTTCCGGCACCTGCTTCGCCGATTTCGGCCACCATGTGACCTGCGTCGACAAGGACAAGGCGAAGATCGACGGGCTTCTCGCCGGGCGCATGCCGATCTGGGAGCCGGGGCTGGAAAGCCTGGTCAAGTCGAACGTCGAGCGCGGGCGGCTGGCCTTCACCACGGAGCTTGGCGAGGCGGTCAAGGGCGCGGAGGCGGTGTTCATCGCCGTCGGAACGCCCTCGCGCCGGGGCGATGGCCACGCGGACCTCAGCTATGTCTTCGCGGCGGTCGAGGAACTGGCCGGCCTGCTGGAGCGGCCGGCGGTGGTCGTGACCAAGTCCACCGTGCCGGTCGGGACCGGCGACAGGATCGCGGCGCTGCTGAAGGAGAAGGGCGCTCCGGATGGAACGTCGGTGGCGTCCAATCCGGAATTCCTGCGCGAGGGCGCGGCGATCGCCGACTTCAAGCATCCGGACCGAATCCTGGTGGGTGCGGAGGACGACAAGGCGCGCGAGGTGCTGGCGGAGATTTACCGCCCGCTGTTCCTCAACCGCGCGCCTTTGCTGTTCACCAGCCGGCGGACGGCGGAGCTGACCAAATATGCCGCCAACGCCTTCCTCGCGACCAAGATCAGCTTCATCAACGAGATGGCGGACCTGTGCGAAGCGGTCGGCGCGGATGTCCAGGACCTGGCGCGGGGCATCGGCCTCGACAACCGCATCGGGCCCAAGTTCCTCCACGCGGGGCCCGGCTATGGCGGAAGCTGCTTCCCCAAGGACACGCTGGCGCTGCTGAGGACGGCCGAAGAGAAGGGCGTCGATCAGCGGATCGTGTCGACCGTCGTCGGCGTCAACGACGACCGCAAGGCGGCGATGGCCGACCGGGTCCGCGATGCGCTGGGCGGAAGCGTCGAGGGCAAGCGGATCGGCGTGCTGGGCCTGACCTTCAAGCCCAACACCGACGACATGCGCGACGCGCCGTCGATCCCGCTGGTGGAGAAGCTGGTTGCCGGTGGCGCCAGCGTGATCGCGTTCGATCCGGT
>CBFGLY010000273.1:0-2411 GCA_965649725.1 uncultured Sphingomonas sp. | reverse complement strand
CATCACCTGATATTGGTAATAATGGCCCAGCCGGTTCGGGTTCTCGCCATAGCGGCCGTCGGTCGGCCGGCGGCACGGCTGGACATAGGCGCACTTCCACGGGTCCGGCCCGAGCGAGCGCAAAACGGTCGCCGGATGGAAGGTCCCCGCCCCCATTTCCATGTCATATGGCTGCAGGATGACGCAGCCACGCTCTGCCCAATAATGGTGAAGGGTCAGGATCAGGTCCTGGAAGCTAAGGGCCACGCGCCGGATTTCCCGTAGAGATGCGATTTTGCCGGGCTTTGGCGCATGAATTGGGCGGCGGCAAGTGGACGTTAATGACTCGACTGCTTACCTACGGCGCATATCTTCGAGGGAGTTGGCATCGATATGAGCCTGTTCAAGCGTTTCGGCCGCCGCCTGGCCGCTTTCGGCGCCATCGCCGCCACCGCCTGCGCTTCCGCGCCCGCTGCCGGGCCCAAGCCGGCCAGCCCGGCGCTGTGGAAGGTCGCCGACGCGGACACGACCATCTATTTGTTCGGCACCATCCACTTGCTTCCTCCGGGAACCCAGTGGCGCAGTCCCGTCTTCGACAAGGCGGCTGCGGGGTCCGACACGCTGGTCGTCGAAACCGATATCGACGAATCCAACCCCACTGCCACCCTTGGCGAGCTGTTCAAGCTGGCGATCACGCCGGGCCTGCCGCCGCTCGCCGACCGGGTGAAGCCGGACAAGCGGGCGGCGCTCGCGACGGCTATCGAGAAATCCGGGATCCCCGCCGCCGCCCTGGACAAGATGGAGACCTGGGCCGCCGCGTTCCTTTTGCTCGGAGTCCAGTTCAAGGACCTCGGCCTGTCGCCCGGCTCCGGCGTCGAATCCGTCCTCAAGAAGCAGTTCCAGGCGGGCGGCAAGCCGATCGGCGAGCTCGAATCCAATGCCGAGCAACTCGGCTTCTTCGACAAGCTGTCCGAACCTGCCCAGCGCGAATTCCTGGAAGGCGTGCTCGACGATCCTAAGGACATGAAGGGCGAATTTTCCGGCATGGTCGACGCCTGGAGCCGGGGCGACCTGGCGGGAATCGCGAAGAACTTCAATTCCGACATGGGCGGAGCGCCCGAGCTGATGGATACGCTGATCGCGCGCCGCAACGCCAACTGGGCCAACTGGGTCAAGACCCGGCTCGACCAGCCGGGAACGGTGATGATGGCGGTCGGCGCCGGCCATCTCGCCGGCGACAAGTCGGTGGTGAACCTGTTGGAAAAACAGGGCCTGAAAGTCACTCGAGTCCAGTAATCCGTGACGCTGGAGCCGCAGTTCGTCGCAAATGCGGTGAATTTCTCACAAGGTTAATTGACGATTTACCATTGGCGGCCAATAGTTTGACCCTCAACCGGCGGGGGGTCGCCAGTGGATAGATTGAAGGGTGAGAACAGGCGATTTGCGCCCACCGGGCGGCGGTCGCTGCTGGCACGAACCAAAAGGCTCGCGCTGCTTCTCGGCCTCGCGTCGGTCCCGCTTCAAGCCGCCTCCGTCCCCGCCCGCCTTCCCGCTCCTTCGGTCGTGAGGGCCACGCCGGCGCTTTGGGAAATCCGCGACGCGGACACGACCATCTACCTCTTCGGCACCTTTCATACGCTCGACGGCCGCACCGTCTGGTTCGACGACAAGGTCAGGAAGGCTTTCGACGACAGCGGCGAGCTGGTTCTCGAAACGCTGGTGCCTGACGATATCGCGAACCTCCGCCCGGCGGTGACGTCCTCGGACGGCAAGCTCAAGCCCTTCATTGCCCAAACCCAGGCCGCGGTCGGCCATGGCCGCGCCATGGGAATGTCGATCGATCACGGGGCCGATGCCGTGCTCCGCCGCGTCGCGATGGACAATGGAAAGCCGGTCGGCGGACTGGAACGGTTCGAGGAGCAGCTCGGCACCTTGGCCAGCATCCCCGCACCGTCGTCGAAGCCCCATCTTGGAACCGGCCAGCCGACCGCCATTTCCGTCACCGATTTGCTCAAGGCGTGGACGGCCGGCGACACCGGCGCTTTCTCGACCATGCTTGCCGGTTTCGAGGCCAAGGCGCCGGTCGCCTACCGGATGCTGATCGCAGACCGGAACGCCAAGTGGGGCCAATGGATCGCCAACCGGCTCGACACGCCCGGCGTCGTCTTCGTCGCGGTCGGTTCCGGCCATCTCGCCGGCAAGGACAGCGTCCAGCAGTGGCTGGCGGCGCGCGGCATCGCCTCGAACCGGATCAGCTGAGCCCTTCAACTTGCCAATTTCGGCGACCGCCACTATAGGCGCGCGCTTGCCCACCCATGGTCATCCCTGGAGGCGTGGCGGGGCAATTACACGAAGGAATTGCGAAAATGAGCGAACAGCTGACGCTGCCCGCCGAAACGCGCGACCGGGCTGGCAAGGGAGCCTCCCGTGCA
>CBFGLY010000272.1:0-2417 GCA_965649725.1 uncultured Sphingomonas sp. | reverse complement strand
GCGCCCGTCGAGCAGGCGGTGACGACCGAATGGTTGGGGCCCATCAGCCCATATTTGATCGAAACCTGGCCGCTGGTCAGGTTGATCAGGCGGCCGTGGACGAAGTGCGGGCTGACCCGGCCCGGACCGCGTTCTTTCAGGACGAGTGACTCGCTTTCGATCCCAGGCAGGCCGCCGATGCCCGAGCCGATCGACACGCCGGCGCGCTGCTTCATCTCGTCGTCCATGTCGGTGAGGCCGGCATCTTCCAGGGCCTGGCCCGCGGCGTCGATCGCATAGACGATGAACGGGTCGACTTGCCGCTGCACCTTGTGATCGACGCGCTTGTCGGGGTCGAAGCCGTAAGGGTGATCCTTCGGCTTCACCTCGCCGGCGATCTTGGCCTTTTGATCGGTGACATCGAAGCGGGTGATCGGCGCGATGCCGCTTTTGCCCGCGATGAGGTTCGCCCAAGTGGTCTCGACGTCGCCTCCCAGCGGCGTCACCAGACCCAGACCCGTCACCACCACACGGCGCATGCAATCACCTCTTCACTGTCCCCAAATGCAAACGGCCTCCCGAAGTTCACGGGAAGCCGTTCGTGCCGCCTCGTCGGCGGGCGGCAGCCGATCGGTTCCCGATCAGCCCTTGTTGCTGTCGATATAGTCGATCGCGTCCTTGACGGTCGCGATCTTCTCGGCCGCATCGTCGGGAATTTCGACGCCGAATTCTTCTTCGAACGCCATCACCAGCTCAACGATGTCGAGGCTGTCGGCGCCCAGGTCGTCGATGAAGCTCGCTTCCTCGGTGACCTTGTCGGCTTCAACGCCGAGATGCTCGACGACGATCTTCTTCACCCGGTCGGCGGTCTCGCTCATGTGGACTTTCCTCCGTTTCAATTTTGTCGTTGCCCTAGCGGCCCGAGGGGCACTGGGCAAGCGCGACTTGCGCCCCTACCTCAATGCCGATGAAAGGCTCCCGCCCCCTCACCGCCGGCGAGATCGCGCTGGCGAGGTCGATGTTCGGCGACGCCATCCGATATGACCGGGTCAGGATGGTCCGGCGCAAATGGTGGCTGTTCCAATCGCGCGGAATCGTCATGGCGCCCACCGGCAACATATATTTCCACCCCGAAAGCCATTTGTGGTCGGAGGACTTTTCGAAGGAGCGCCTGTCGCTGCAGGGCTTGTTCATCCACGAGATGACCCACGTGTGGCAGGCCCAGACGAAAGGGCGCTTCTACCTCGTCCTCATGCGCCATCCCTTTTGCCGCTACGCCTATGATCTGGTCGAAGGCCGGCCGTTCGACCGCTACGGCCTGGAGCAGCAAGCGGAACTGGTTCGTCACCGCTTCATGGCCGACCAGGGCGCCGCGGTCGCGCATTTACCCGAACGCGGTTTCTTGCCGTTCACCAAATCTGTTACAGATACGCAACAGTCCTGAAACGAAACGCACACCCCCCTTTTCGCCACCGATAAGAAGCATAGTCTGTCGGCCATCAGACATTCCAACAGGGGGAATTGACGATGACCTTCCGTGCCTACGCCGCTCGCAGCTTGTTGATCGGGACCGCCACGCTGGCGCTCGCAGCGCCCGCCTGGGCCCAGACCGCCGAGGAAACCCAGGCCCAGACGGTCAATGAGGCGACCGAAGCCAGCCAGGGCGAAACCATCATCGTCACCGCGACCAAGCGCGCGACGACCGTCCAGGACGTTCCCTTCTCGATCAACGCGCAAACGCAGGAGGACATCCAGCGGGCCAACGCCTCGACCATCGAGGACATCAGCCGCAATGTCGCCGGCCTTGCGGTCCAGAACCTCGGCCCCGGTCAAAGCCAGGTATCCATTCGCGGCGTGTCCGCGGGCCAGATTATCCGCGATCAGCCCGGCGTGAAGGAGCAGGTCGGCGTCTATCTCGACGAAAGCGTGATCTCGCTGTCGCTATTCACTCCGGATCTCGACTTGTTCGACCTCAACCGCGTCGAGACCTTGCGCGGTCCCCAGGGAACCCTGTTCGGCTCGGGCAGCGTCGGCGGCACCCTTCGATACATTACGAACCAGCCTCGGCTGGGAAGGTTCGAAGGGCTGGTCGAAGGCAATGTGAACCATGTCCGCGGTGGCGATTTCGGCGGCTCCTTGAAGGGAGCAATCAACGTACCGCTCGGTTCGACGGCCGCCGTCCGGGCCGTCGGCTATTACACCAAATATGCAGGCTTCATCGATGCGATCGGGCCGGCCGGCGGCAAGAACATCAACGACGGCAGGCGATATGGCGGCCGCATTGCGATCGCCTGGGAGCCGACCGACAACCTCAGGATCACCCCGCGGCTGGTCTATCAGAAGATCGAGACCGACGGCTTCAACCGCGAAGAGCAATATAATCTCTTCTACAATCAATTCACGACCGAGGGCTCGCCGAACGGACCCGGCAAGCGCAC
>CBFGLY010000271.1:0-2423 GCA_965649725.1 uncultured Sphingomonas sp. | reverse complement strand
AGCCGGTCGAGCGAAGGCAGCATGAAGGCCGCCGTCTTGCCGGTGCCGGTCTGGGCGATACCCAAGAGGTCGCGGCCCTGGAGGACGATGGGAATGGCCTGCGCCTGAATCGGCGTCGGCTGTCCATAATCCTTGGCGGCGAGCGCGTTGAGCAGGGGCTTCGAGAGCCCGAGTTGGCTGAAATTGGTCAAATGAAAATCCGATATGCGAATCGAGCGGCCGCGCCAAAACAGGCGCGGTCCGATCGGGGTTGAATGAGCACCCCGCGTGAAAAGGAGAGCGTAAAGCCGGTCGAGACGCGGGCCGCCCCGGATCGAGTCCGGAGGTTCACGCCGCTTTCAAGGCGTCTCGTGTTGCAGTGCAATATAGAGAAGAAACGGGAAAAGTCCAGTCAGGCGGGGACGACGCGTCCTTCCTCGACGTGGAATCGGTTGGCTCCGGGGCCGATGGCGTCGAACAGTCCCGCCTCGGTCGCGGTCATCCAGACTTGGCCGCGGCCCTCAAGGCGAGCGAAAAGCGCGGCACGTCGGCCGGGGTCGAGATGCGCCGCGACTTCGTCGAGCAGCAGGATCGGACGATGGCCGCGGCGTTCGGCGACCAGGTCGGCATGGGCGAGCACGATGCCCAGCAGCAGCGCCTTTTGCTCGCCCGTCGATCCGCGTGAAGCCGGCTGCGCCTTGGCCAGATGGGTGACGTCGAGGTCCTGCCGGTGGGGGCCAACGGTCGCCCGGCCCGCGGCAGCGTCGCGACCGCGATTGGACTTGAGCTGGGCGGCAAGGTCGCCTCCGTCCCACCCTGCGAGCGCGAGCGAGGAGCGGGGAAAATCGTCATCCGGAAGGCTGCTCATCGCCGCGGACAGCGCCTCGACCGTGCGTGCCCGCGCCTTGCCCAGCGCCGCGCCATGTTCCGCCATCCCCGCCTCCAGCGCGGCCAGCCAGGCGGGATCGGCGCCGTCGGGCTCTGCGAGCAGCTTGTTCCTTGCCCGCATCGCCGCTTCGTAGCGGGCCGCGTGGGTGGCATGGCCGGGCTCCAGCGCGAGCGTCAGCCGGTCGAGGAAACGGCGGCGGCTTCCGGCGCTGTCGGCGAACAGGCGATCCATCGCCGGGGTGAGCCAAAGAACCGACAGCCATTCCGACAAGGAATTGACCGAAGCGGCGGCGCCGTTGATCCGGACCTGCCGGCGGTCGGGCGCCACCGGGTTGGTGCCGGTGCCAAGCTCCGTCCCCTCATCGAGCCGGGCCGCCAGTGCGAAGCCCCCGGCCCCGTCCGAGCGCGCCATTTCCGAGATGGGCACTTGCCTGAGCCCGCGCCCCGGAGTCAGCAGCGACACCGCCTCCAGCACATTGGTCTTCCCCGCCCCATTGGGCCCCGACAGCAGGACGAAGCCGGGTCCGGCCTCAATCGACGCGTCGCGATAATTGCGGAAATCGGTAAGCGAGAGGCGAGCGATGCGGCCCATTCGAGCCGGTTAGTCAGCCTCGGCCGTCTTGTCAGCTTCCTCGATCGCCTTGCCGACCATTTCCTCGGCAATGGTTTCCATCCGGGTGCCGTAGTCGGCCATCAGCCGGGTCATCCAGTCGGCCGCGGCGGCCTGCACCTTCGGCGCGAGGCTCTTCACCTTTCGGCCAGTTGGCGAAAGACCGAATTTGGCGGCTTCAATCCATTCGTCACCGCTCAGGGTCTTCACCGCCTCGCGAGCCGCCTCCCGGTTTGCCTGCGTCGCTTCGGCGGCGGTCACCTTGTCGTCCTCGAACGGATCGCTGCCCGAGATCGACATGGTCATCGAGCGGATGAGCTTCTTGCCGACCGGCGAGCTGTAAAAGGCGATGAGCGCCTTCAGCTCCTCCTCCGTGCAATTGTCCGCGTAAATGGCGGCAATCTGACTGTGCATTTCAGGGATTCGTTCGGACACGATCGCGACGATTTCGGCCCTGCCACGGTCGATGAACCGGCCGCTTAGGCCTGCCTGGATCTTGTCGAGTGCCCCAAGGTCGGCCGCGTCCTGTTCGGCGACGCCCTTGTTCCAGCCGAACAGCACGGCCTCGATCATCAACTCCTTCGGCTGGGTGTGTCCGACCAGCTCCCTCGCCAATGCGCTACGGGCCGGGCTGGGCGGCGAAAGGGCGGGCGCGGGCGCTTTGGCCGAGGGTGCGCCGGACGATGCCTGCAAGGCCGCACCAGCGGGCGCTGAACAGATTGCCACGAACGCCGCCAACGACCATGCGATGTGCCGCATATTCCCCCCAATTGCCCTGGTTGATCGTGAAGCCGGGTCAGACCCGCATCGGCATCAGCACGTAGAGCGCGGCGCTCTTGTCGTTTTCGCGAAGCAGGGTCGGAGCCGCCGCGTCGGCGAGATGGACCTCGACCGTGTCGCCCTCGATCTCGTGGAGGATGTCCATCAGGTAGCGGGCGTTGAAGCC
>CBFGLY010000270.1:0-2424 GCA_965649725.1 uncultured Sphingomonas sp. | reverse complement strand
TCGGGTCGGCGATCTGCAGATGCTCGATCCGCCAGCGGCGCGCCTTGCCGTAGGTCTGCGTCAGCTTTTCATAGACCCCGATCACCTGCGCATTGGCGGCATCGCCGATCGCGTGGGTCGCGACCTGACCGCCGCCTTTCGCGACTTCATCCGCCATCGCCAGCAGCTCGGCATCCGTGTGGAAGCGAAGCCCGCGCGTGTCGGGCCGGTCGTGATAGGGCGCCTTCAGATAGGCCCCGCGGCTGCCCAGCGCGCCGTCCGCATATAGCTTGGTCCCGACGAGCCGCAGCCGGTCGCCGTACATCCAGCCGGTCGGCTTGCCGCCGTTGATCGCCCGCCAATTCTCCGGCGCTCCCGCATAGCTGATGATCCGGACGTTAAGCGCCCCGGCCTCGCCCGCGCGGCGCATCGCGTCCCAGTCTTCCCTGGCCGTGCCCATGTCGGCCGCGCCGACCAGGCCGACGCTGAGCATCGCCTTCTGCGCTTCGGCAAGCGCGCGGTCGCGTACCTCGTTGCTCGGCGCCGGGATTTTGGCCTCGACCAGCGCGGTCGCGTTGTCCACGAACAGGCCATCGATGATCTCGCCGCCGTCGGGAGCCTTGGTTGCCGCCGTGACCCCGGCCGCCCGCAGCGCCGCGCTATTGCCCACCGCGGCATGGCCGTCGACGCGGGTCAGCCAGACGGGCCGGTCCGGCACTACCGCGTCCAGGTCGGCGGATGTCGGGAAGCGGCGCTCGCTCCACAGTTCCTGGTTCCAGCCCCGCCCGATGATCCAGCCGTCGCCGGGGTTGGCGTCGGCATAGGCCTTCAAGCGCTGCTTCATTTCCTCGACCGACGTCGTGCCGGTGAGGTCCAGCTGGATCAGCGCGAAGCCCAGCCCCATTACGTGCCCGTGGGCGTCGATCAGGCCGGGCAGCAGCGTCCTCCCGCCGCCGTCCACGGTGCTGGTGATCCCCGCCAGGCGGACAAGCTCCGGACGTTCGATCGTCATTCGCACCTTGCCGTCGTCGCTCACGACCAGCGCCTTGAAGTGCTGAAGCTTCCCATCGGCGCCGACCTGCATGCCGTTGACGTTGCTGATCAGCGTGTCGGCGAGAGCGGACGACGAGGCGAGGAGCGCGGCGAGCGCGAGCAGGGTCCTGTGCATGGCCGCGTTGGATAGCATTGTTTGGCGCTTCTGGAAGGTCTAGGCGAAATGCCCATGGACGCTCCGACCAAGACCCGCCCGACGATCGACGATATCCGCGCCGCCGCGGAGCGGGTGAAGGGCGCCGTCATCCGGACGCCGATGCTGAAAAGCGAAACGCTGTCCCAGATCGTCGACGCGGAAGTCTGGCTGAAGTTCGAAAATCTGCAGTTCACCGCCGCCTACAAGGAGCGGGGCGCACTCAACAAGCTGCTCCAGCTGTCGCAGGAGGAGCGGTCGCGGGGCGTCGTTGCCGCGTCGGCCGGCAATCATGCGCAGGCGGTCGCCTATCACGGCCGCCGGCTCGGCATCCCGGTGACGATCGTCATGCCCGTCTCGACGCCGATGATCAAAGTCACCCAGACCGAGGGGCACGGCGCCCATGTCGTGCTCCACGGGGAGCGGTTCGACGACGCCTATGCCCGGGCGCGCGAGCTGGAGGAGCGCGAAGGCTATGTGTTCGTCCATCCGTTCGACGATGTGGCGGTCATGGCCGGGGCCGGGACCGTCGCCCTCGAAATGCTAGAAGACGCGCCGGACCTCGACACGCTCGTCATCCCGATCGGCGGCGGCGGCCTGATCTCCGGCGTCGCGACCGCGGCGAAGGCGCTGAAGCCCGGCATCAAGGTGATCGGCGTCGAGGCGGACCTCTACCCTTCGATGAAGAATGTCGTCGAAGGCGGCCATGGCGCGATCGGCGGCGATACGCTTGCGGAAGGCATCGCCGTCAAGGAACCGGGACAGCTGACCCGCGCGATCATCGCCGACCTTGTCGACCGGATCGACCTCGTCGCCGAACGCGACATCGAACATGCCGTCGCCATGCTGGTGAACATCGAAAAGTCGGTGGTCGAGGGAGCAGGCGCGGCGGGCCTCGCCGCGATCCTTGCCCAGCCCGAGCGGTTCCGGGGCCGCAAGGTCGGCACCATCCTGTGCGGCGGCAACATCGACACGCATCTGCTGGCGAACGTGCTGGTCCGCGAGCTGGTGCGCTGCGGACGCATCGCCCGCCTCCGCATCGCCGCGCAGGACCGGCCGGGCGCGCTCGCCGCGATCACCGCCAAGTTCCAGGAATCGGGCGTCAACATCATCGAGGTGAACCACCACCGGATCTTCACCCGGCTCCCCGCCAAGGACACGGTGATCGAGGTCGAATGCGAGGCCCGCGATGCCGACGCGGTCGACCGACTCGTCAAGCGGCTCGAGGATGCCGGCTTCGACGTGGAGCGGGCCGAGCT
>CBFGLY010000269.1:0-2432 GCA_965649725.1 uncultured Sphingomonas sp. | reverse complement strand
GAAGCGCGAGATCGCCAAGAAGGCGAAGGCGGCCGCCGCCTAACCTATTTGCCGCTAGTCGGCGATGAAGACGCCCGGCCTCATCGCCGGGCGTTTTTCTGTGCCCGGTCCAGGTCGAGCGCGACGAGCAGCGTCCGTGCCATGAACCGGTGGCCGTCATCGGTCACCAGCCAGAACCGCCAGCCGCCGGGCCGGGCGGCAATGGCCATCCCTTCGAAATTGTCGAATGCCGCCTTCGGCAAGGGCATGGCTTCGCCGATCCGGTAGCCTTGGCCCGTCCGGATGAGGGGTGCGATCGCCTGGGCAATCCCTTCCCACCCCTTGTTCCTGAGCAGCAGCCATGCCGATCCGTCTGGCGCACGGGCGGCGTCGGCGACGTCCCAGCCTGCTTCGAGTCTGGAAGCATGGAGCCCATTCCCATCGAGCCGAATCGCCTCGCGGCCATTTTCGGCAAGCGCCAGCAACCCGTCGCCGTCGGCTACCAGCGCTTCGATCCCGCGATTGCGCCACCAATCGGGGCGGCGGACCGGAACGGCGGCCAGCGCCTTCCGAAACCCACCGTCATAGAGCCAGAGCGAATGGCGCTGTTCGTAGCCGACCCACCAGCCGCGCCCGCGCGGATCGCGCGCCAGCGACTCTGCGTCGCGCGATGTCTTCCGCCCTGCAAGGCCCGGCCCCACCGCGAGATCGGAAAGGAGCAGTTGGGGCTTGTCCGCCGATGGCGGGTCGAACCGCAGGACCGCGCCGAGATCGCTGACGGCAATGAAGCTCCCGCCATCCACCGCAAGCGCCGACAGGCCGCCGAACCGGGGATCGTCGGCCGTCACCACCCAGGCGCCCGCCAGGCGAAGCGGCGAGGCGGTCGGCGGCAACTCGATCGGTTGGAATTCCAGGCCGATAGTTCGGGCGGGGAGCGAACGCCGATCGGGCAAGGCGCGGATCGGCATATATGTCGCCAGAACGACTCCAAAGACCAGCAAGCCGTTGAAAAGACGCGATTTCCTGAACAGATGCTGCAAGCCGCGTTCAGCCTCGTTCAAGCGCGAATCACGCATATGCACCGGCAGTGACGGGGTTTCCCCCTTTTCCCCGTCGGACAGTATCCCTCGAGTCGCGTAACGAGGGGGGCCCGGGGTGCGTAGTTGCTCCGGGCCCAACTTCCGTCCCGCTCCATCAATGTTTGTCGAACAAGGCCGCGAGCTGCTCGATCAGCGCGCCGCCCAATTGCTCGGCGTCCATGATCGTCACCGCCCGCTCGTAATAGCGAGTGACGTCGTGACCGATGCCGATCGCCGCCAGCTCGACCGGCGACCGGCTCTCGATCCAGCCGATTACCTGCCGCAAATGTTTTTCCAGATAGGTGCCGCCATTGGCCGACGCGGTCGAATCGTCGACCGGCGCGCCATCGCTGATGACCAGCAGGATTCGCCGCTCCTCCGGCCGCGCCAGCAGGCGGTTGTGCGCCCACAGCAGCGCCTCGCCGTCGATATTTTCCTTGAGCAGCCCCTCGCGCATCATCAGGCCGAGGCTCTTGCGCGAATGGCGATAGGGCTGGTCGGCGCGCTTGTAGATGATGTGCCGAAGGTCGTTGAGCCGGCCCGGAAGCGGCGGCCGCCCTTCCGACAGCCACATTTCCCGGCTCTGCCCGCCCTTCCAGCCGCGCGTCGTGAAGCCGAGAATCTCGGTCGCGACCCCGCACCGCTCCAGCGTTCGCGCCAGCACGTCGGCGCAGGTCGCGGCGATCGAGATCGGCCGCCCGCGCATCGAGCCGCTATTGTCGATGAGCAGGCTGACGACCGTGTCCTTGAACTCGGTGTCGCGCTCGATCTTGTAGGATAGCGAATGACCGGGCGAGACGACGACCCGCGCCAGCCGCGCCGCGTCGAGCAGCCCTTCTTCCTGGTCGAAGTCCCAGCTGCGCGCCTGCTGCGCCATCAGCCGCCGCTGGAGCCGGTTGGCGAGTCGGGTGACGACTCCGCCGAGGCTCGACATTTGCTGGTCGAGATAGGCGCGGAGGCGGCTGAGTTCCTCCTCGTCGCAAAGCTCGCCGGCGGTGACGATTTCGTCGAAGCGCGTGGTGAAGGGCTTGTAGTCGGTGACCGGCTCGTCCGGCCAGTTGCGCCGCTGGGGATTGGCGCGGGCCTGGTCGGCGCCCTCCTGGCCGCTGGTCGCCTCGCCCTCGTCAACGTCGGCTTCGCTGTCGGCGGATTCGTCCTCGCCTTCCTCGCGCTCCGTCTCCTCCGAGCGCATTTCCATGTCGCCGCCGGATGAGCCGTCGCTTTCGACATCGTCCGCCTCGTCGGGGCCCTGGTCCTCGCCCTTCTCCTCGTCGCCGCCTTCGTCCGGAGCCTGGTCGGCATCCTCGTTCGCATCCAGGAGGTCCAGGTCCTCGAGCAGCCGGCGGGACAAGGTGGCGAACGACGTCTGGTCGT
>CBFGLY010000268.1:0-2439 GCA_965649725.1 uncultured Sphingomonas sp. | reverse complement strand
TCTTCGCCGCTGTGATAGGTGCCGCCATGGTCGTGGCAGCTGTCCACATCCAGCATCCTGTAGAAGACGCAGAATCCGAGCAGTGCGCTGATCGCCAGATAGCCGGCGATCACATAGAAAGCCGTTGCCGCCCAGCCGTTCACGGCCGGCGTGAAAGCAAGAAAGGCTAGTCCACACGCGACCACGATCCGGATCACACGGTCGGCGCTTCCAACATTTTTCACCATTGAATGACGCTCCTCCACATAAGGTCGGGCGCCTCGTCCTGGTCGGCGCCGGCCACGCGGCGCGGGCGGCCCCCACATCAGCCGTCGCGTCGCGCTCCTTTTAGCGCTTTTCGGCGGCAAAGGCCAAGTTTTGGTTGGTCGACCGGGTGCCCGCCTTCAACTCACTGACAAAGCTGGAAAGTGCCCCCGGTGATGCGCCGTCGGCCACCAGCCTAACCAGCGCGGACCCGGAGATCGCGCCCGCCGCTCCAGCAGCCAGCGCCTGGCGGACCTGCCCCGGCGTCGCGATTCCGAAGCCCAGCACCGGCGGCGGAGCGCCCGCCTCCTTCAGCGCTTCGAACAGGCCGGCATGATCCAGGGCCATCGACCGGTCCGCGCCGGTCACTCCGCTGCGCGCGACGCAATAGGTGTAGCCCGACGAAAGGCCGGCGATGCGCTCGATCGCGGACCTCGGAGTGTTCGGCGCCGCGATCATGACCAAGTCGATGCCGGCGGCGCGGGCGGCCCTGGAATAGGGTCCTGCCTCCAGGCTCGGAACGTCGGCAACCAGCAGGCTGTCCGCTCCGGCTTGGGCGAGTTCGGCAGCGAACGCCTCGATCCCTCGCGCCGCGACGATGTTGGCATAGGTCAGGATGCCGACGGGCACATCGGGGTGGCGGTCGCGGAAAGCGGCGATCATCTCCAGGCAGTCAGGAGTGCGGACCCCGGCGGCAAGCGCTCGGGCAGCGGCGGCCTGGATGACCGGCCCGTCGGCGACCGGATCGCTGAAAGGGATCCCAAGCTCGATCATGTCCGCCCCGCCCTCGACCAGCGCGTCAAGGTAGGCGGCCGAACTCTTTGCGTGGGGATCGCCGAGCATCAGGAAGGCGCCGAACGCTCCTTCTTCCCGCTGACGGCAGCGGTCGAACATGGCGGCATAGCGGGTCATGGCTGGAGAAGCCTTTGCGCCGAGGCCATGTCCTTGTCGCCCCGACCCGACAGGTTGACGAGCAGGATCGGCTCGTCGCCCCGCTCCTCCGCCAGCCGGAGCGCATGGGCGACGGCGTGGCTGCTTTCGAACGCGGCGATGATGCCCTCGGACCGGGCCAGCGCCTGGAAAGCGCCGAGCGCAGCTTCGTCCTCGACCCCGACATAACTCGCGCGGCCAATGTCCTTGAGATGGGCATGCTCCGGCCCGACCGCCGGATAATCGAGGCCCGCCGAGATCGACCATGTGTCGTCGACCTGCCCGTCCTCGTCCTGCAACAGCAGCGTCTCCGCGCCGTGCAAAATGCCGGGCCGGCCGCGAAGCAGGGTCGCTCCATGTTCGGTGCCGTCGAGGCCCTTGCCCGCCGCCTCGACCCCGATCAGCTCGACCTTCTCGTCGGCAATGAAGTCGGAGAAAATGCCCATCGCGTTGGACCCGCCGCCGACGCAGGCGATCACTGCGTCGGGAAGCCGGCCTTCGATGGCGATGATCTGCTCCCTGGCCTCCTTGCCGATCACCCGCTGATACTCCCGCACCATCAGCGGGAAGGGGTGCGGCCCGGCGACGGTGCCGAGCAGGTAATGGGTGTCGTCATAGCTTGCGGTCCAGTCGCGCAGCGCCTCGTTGACCGCATCCTTGAGCGTCCGTCCGCCGCCGGTCACCGGGACGACCTCCGCGCCCATCAGCTCCATGCGGAAGACGTTGAGCTGTTGCCGCTCGACATCGTCGGCGCCCATGTAGATGCGGGTGCGGAAGCCGAACAGCGCCCCGGCCAGTGCCGTCGCCACGCCATGCTGCCCCGCCCCGGTCTCCGCGATCAGGCGGCTCTTGCCCATCCGTTTCGCGAGCAGCGCCTGCGCCAGCACCTGGTTGGTCTTGTGCGCTCCGCCGTGGAGCAAATCCTCGCGCTTCAGATAGATTCGGGCCCGCCCGCCGCCGAGGTTCCGACAGCGCGTCAGCGGCGTCGGCCGGCCGGCGTAGGTGGACAGCAAGTCGCCAAGCTCCGCCTGAAAAGCCTCATCCTCCTGGGCATCGAGGAAGGCCGCCTCCAGCTGCTCGAGCGCCGGAACCAGGATTTCCGGCACATAGGCACCGCCGAAGCGGCCAAAGCGGCCGTCGAGCCTCATGAATCGCTCCTGGCGGCGGGGCGCAAGGCTGCGAACAGGGCGTCGACCTTCGCCGGGTCTTTCTCGCCCGGCGATGCCTCGACACGGGAGCCGACATCCAGCCCGTAGGCGCCCACCC
>CBFGLY010000267.1:0-2452 GCA_965649725.1 uncultured Sphingomonas sp. | reverse complement strand
TCCGACTCCCCCCGCTTTTGGCGGAGCCTAGTCGCGCTTGTCCTCAAGCAGCAAGTCGCTGCCCTTCGCTTTCAGCATCGCCTCGATCGGCGCGGCGAACAGGGCCAGCATCCCGGGTAGCTGGATGCGGCAGTGAACCTTGCTGTCCTCGACATCGATCTGCGCCTCGACCGACTGGCCCATCGCATGGACGTTGAGGTTGAGCCGGTCGCCTGCCCAGGACGAGTCGACGTGGGTGGCGCCGCCAGGAATGTGATCCTGAAGCTTGTAGATGTTGGTCGCCAGCCGTCGGCGTGCCTCGTCCCGGCCAAGCTTGTGCGGAAGGTCGACGTCGATTGGTCTCTGCATGACGATGAAATGCGGTGGACCTCGTTGCTTTTCAATGCCGCTCGGGTTTTCATGCCCCCGATGATGCGCTGGCTCGCCTTGCTGCTGATCGCGCTGCCCTGCCCCGCCACGGCGCAATGGGTCTATAATCCTGCCGCGACCTACATCACCGCCGGGCAGGACGAACCCGGTTATCGCGCCTGGATGGCGCGGGCCAGCTGGCGGCCGGTCTATGTGAAGGCCTTCAACGATTATCTGGTCGGCAATGGCGTCGGCGGAGTCGCGCCGACCTGGCAAATCCTGCGCACCGCCACCGACTGGCAGAAATGCGGGGCGGAACCGTTCGAGGTCCCGCCGGTAAACGCCTGGCCCAACATCGTCGCGGCGCTTCGCTACGTTGGCGCCTATGTCGAGCCGGTCATCGGCCCGGTCGAGATTGTCTCCGTCTATCGCAATCCGCGGCTGAACGCCTGCGCCGGCGGAGCTCCGGAAAGCACCCACCGGACGATGGGCGCGGTCGACATGGTTCCCCTGCGCGCGGTGACCCGTGAAGAGCTGATGACCAGTCTTTGCCGAATTCACCTGGGCAGCGGCTCTGGGAACAGCATCGGCCTTGGCTTCTACAAGGGCCTGCGATTCCACATCGATGCCAGGAAGTTTCGGGAGTGGGGAACAGCCGGCGCACGCGGCGGCTATGGCTGCACGGCGGTCCTGGCCGAGGGCGCGCTTCCGTTCGGGACTTCGCCGGTGCCGATCGCTCAGGCCCCCGCGCCTGCGCCGTTCCCAGCCAAGATCGTCGTGCCGCCGCCGGACCCGTTGTCGCCGCAGCACTGAGCACACTTGTGTTACCGCGATAACACACCACATGGTCGGAAAACCGAGGTAAATTCATGGATCTTGAGAAACTGACCGACCGGGCGCGCGGATTCCTGCAGGCGGCGCAGACCATCGCGGTGCGCGAACATCATCAGCGAATCACGCCGGCCCATTATCTGAAGGCGCTGCTCGACGACGAGCAGGGCATGGCGGTCGGGTTGATCAACGCCGCGGGTGGCGACGGGATGGCGGCTCGGCGAGCCGTTGACGAGATTGTCGCCAAGCAACCGTCCGTCACGGGCAGCGGCGCAACCTCTGCCCCGGGGATCGACGGCGATCTGCTGCGCATTCTCGATCGCGCCCAGGAAATCGCGACCAAGGCCGGGGACAGCTATGTCACGGTCGAGCGGATCCTGCTCGCCTTCGCGATGGCCAAGGGGACCGCGGAAGGCGATGCGCTGGCCAGCGCGGGCCTGACTCCGCAAAAGCTCAACGCGGCGATCGACAAGCTGCGCGGCGGGCGTACGGCGGACACGCAGGGCGCCGAGGACCGATACGACGCGCTCAAGAAATATGCCCGCGACCTCACCGAGGCGGCGCGCGAAGGCAAGCTCGATCCGGTCATCGGCCGGGACGAGGAAATTCGCCGCACGATCCAGGTCCTGGCGCGCCGGACGAAGAACAATCCCGTGCTGATCGGCGAGCCGGGCGTCGGCAAGACCGCCATCGCCGAAGGGCTGGCGCTGCGCATCGCCAATGGCGACGTGCCCGACGGCCTCAAGGACCGCCAGCTCCTCAGCCTCGACATGGGCGCGCTGATCGCGGGCGCGAAATATCGCGGCGAGTTCGAAGAGCGGCTGAAGGGCGTGCTCGACGAGGTGAAGCAGGCCGGCGGCGACATCATCCTGTTCATCGACGAGATGCACACGCTGATCGGCGCCGGGAAGAGCGAGGGCGCGATGGACGCGTCCAACCTGTTGAAGCCCGCCCTGGCTCGCGGCGAGCTCCATTGCATCGGCGCGACGACGCTCGACGAATATCGCAAATATGTCGAGAAGGACGCGGCGCTCGAACGGCGCTTCCAGCCGGTTTTCGTGGGCGAACCGACGGTCGAGGACACCATCTCGATCCTGCGCGGCCTCAAGGAAAAATATGAGCTTCACCACGGAGTTCGAATCACGGATGCGGCGCTGGTGGCGGCCGCGACGCTCAGCAACCGCTATATCTCCGACCGCTTCCTGCCGGACAAGGCGATCGACCTGATGGACGAGGCGGCCAGCCGGCTGAGGATGGAGGTCGAGTCCAAGCC
>CBFGLY010000266.1:0-2463 GCA_965649725.1 uncultured Sphingomonas sp. | reverse complement strand
TCATGACCAACGCAGGACAATGGAAATTCACGGCGGCTCTGGCTCTTTCGATGGCCGTCACCGCTTGCGGTGGAGGCGGGGGCGGCGGCAGCGTTGCATCCACACCCACGCCGACGCCGACACCGACGCCGACACCCACTCCAACGCCGACGCCGACGCCCGCCGCGATCGAAATCCTTCAGCCGCCGGCGACCCAGGAACTTGCGGCGCTTTCCTCGAACGGCCCGGAAAGCCAACTCCGCATCCGCTATGACGCGGCGACGAAATCCTATGATGTCATGGTGCCCGGCGGTCCCTGGCAGGGCCTTCATCCGAGCGGGCGCTATTCAAGCGAGCCCAATCACTATTTCTCCTTTGGCGAGGGCGACTCCAATTTCTTCCAGGTGGTCAGCACCTATCGCGACCCGGCGCCCGGCAATTACAACTACTCCAGCCTCGCCTATTGGGGCGAAGGCGTTGGGGCCTATTGGGACGATTCCCGCTTCACCGCATTCGGCGTCGCAACGCCGGCGGGAGCGGTCCCGGTCACCGGCTCGGCCAGTTACAATGGCATCATCGCCGGCGATACCGACGTCATGGAGACGGACTTTCTGATCGGGGACCAGGTCGCCGCTGGCATATTGGGCAGCGTAAATCTCAACTTCGACTTCGCCATGGGCACGCTGGACGGCTCGATCCATCCCCAGCTCAATACGTTCGGTGGCCTGATCGACCTTGGCACCTTGTCGTTCACCGATACCGTCTATTCTTCCGGTTCGACCAGTTTCTCGGGTCGATTCGCGACGGACCTAAGCGGTCCGAACAGTTTCTCGGGACTCTTCACCGGGCCTGCCGCGGAGGAATTGATCGGCCGCTGGGATTTCCCGTTCATCTACTCGGGCGACGGCCTGACCCACACCGCCACCGGAGCATGGATTGCGAAAAAATAGGCTGTCGGGAAAGAATGGGCGAAGTGGCGGAGACGGAGGGATTCGAACCCTCGATACGGTTGCCCGTATGACGCTTTAGCAAAGCGTTGGTTTCAGCCACTCACCCACGTCTCCGGGAACGGCGCTGCGGGGCTGTAGCGAACCCTTGGGCGGCGTTCAACCGCCCTCTTCGCTGCCTGTCCTGCACATGTTCGTCGGCAAAATGAACGATTCGATGCGCGGATCATTGGGAGGTCATCCTTCATGGAGTTGGTTCCCATGTCAGACCTGCGCCAGGCCAACCGGCCGTCGTCGGCCCAAGACGGATTTGCCGACAACCGGCTGCTCGCCACCTTCCCCCCGGAATTGCGGGAGACGCTGCATAGTCACGCGCGGCTGGTCGAGCTCGACCTTGGCGCGACGGTCCTTCGCCGAGGAGTCGATGTCGACAGCTCGCTGTTCCCGTTCGGCTCGACCATGATTTCGCTGGTCGTGGACCTTGACGACGGCCGCTCGGTCGAGGTCGCATCGATCGGACGCGAAGGCGCGGTCGGAGGGATCGTCAGCTGCGGCCATTCGCCCGCCTTTTCGCGCGCGGAAGTGATCGTGGCCGGCCCCGCGGTTCGCATTCCGATGAGCGTCGTCGAGGGATCGAAGGCCACCTCCGGTCATCTGCGCAACCTGTTCTGCCGTTACTCCGACTATCTGCTTGCCCAGATCATGCAGACCGTCG
Organism: uncultured Sphingomonas sp.; assembly: GCA_965649725.1. Classification (GTDB taxonomy): domain Bacteria; phylum Pseudomonadota; class Alphaproteobacteria; order Sphingomonadales; family Sphingomonadaceae; genus Sphingomicrobium. Next base: position 822 of record CBFGLY010000266.1, on the reverse strand, counting down.
CCTGCAACAGCTTCCATCCCATCGAAGCGCGGGCGGCGCGCTGGCTTCTGACCGCGCAGGACCGGGCGGGAAGCCGGCTCCAGCTGACCCAGGAATCGCTCGCCGGCCTGCTCGGCGTGCAGCGGACCACGGTCAACGCGGTCGCGCGGGAGCTTCAGGACGAGGGGCTAATCACTACCCGGCGCGGCCTCATCGAGGTTCACGATCGCCAAGGCCTCGAGCGCAGATCATGCGAATGCTACCGGCGCGTGGAAAGCTTTTTCGGCGACATATTGGGGGAAAGCGGGACCGGCGGAAGCGAGGGCTGCGACTGATCAGTCGGCCAGCCGCCAGCCAAACCTGCCCCCGGCACCATACGGGACCAGCGAGATTTCGCCGGCGCCGATCCGGTCGGGCACCGTTGCTTCGGTCCGGTCCAGTGTCACCGTTCCTTCGTTCGGCGGAAGCCCGTAGAAGGCCGGACCGTTCAGGCTTGCGAACCCCTCGAACCGGTCGAGCGCATCTTCTTCGTCGAACACCTGCGCATAGGCTTCCAGCGCGAACGGCGCGTTGAACAGGCCGGCGCAACCGCAGGCGCTTTCTTTCGCGGCAACCACATGCGGCGCGCTGTCGGTACCGAGGAAATATTTGGGATTTCCACTGACAGCCGCTGCCCGAACCGCGAGCCGATGCTCCTCTCGCTTCACGACTGGAAGGCAATAGGCGTGGGGCCTGAGACCGCCCTTGAACAGAGCGTTGCGATTGAGCTGAAGATGCTGGGGCGTAACCGTCGCGGCCACGGTCGAAGGGGCATCGGCCACGAACTGAGCGGCCTGCTTCGTG
>CBFGLY010000265.1:0-2467 GCA_965649725.1 uncultured Sphingomonas sp. | reverse complement strand
GGCAAGGTCCGCGGCCTGTCGTCGGGATGGCGCAACAACGATATCGGCGCGCGGATGATGGCGGCGCTGGCCAAGGCGCAACCCCTGGATCCGGACGAGCTTCCGGCGCGAGAGCCGCGCCGCCCCGGCCTGACCAAGGACGCTGCGCTGGTCAGCGATCTTCTGAAGCTGCTCCTGAAGATCAGGGCGAAGGAGGCCGGCGTTGCCGCGAAGCTGATCGCCCGGTCCGACGAGCTGGAGGCGCTGGCCGCGGGCGTACGCTCGGACCTCAACATCCTGTCAGGCTGGCGATTCGATGAGTTCGGCCGCGATGCGCTCGACCTGGTCGAGGGCCGGCTCGCCTTCGCCACCGAAAACGGCAAGCTCAAGATGAGCAGGATCGAGGCCTAGTTCAGGAACCCGACAGCAGGACGAGCGCTTCTTTGCCGAGAATAAGGAGAGATTTTCGATGCGCATCGCCCTTGCCGCCGTCGCCGCCCTTTCCTCCAGCGCCTGCATGGTGACTCCGTCCGGCCAGCCCGGAACCGGCGAGCCCGTGGGCAGCTGCAGCAACGATGGGCTCAGCCGGTTCGTCGGCCAGCCGGCAAGCCAGCAACTCGGAGCGCAAATGCTTGCCGAATCCGGCGCGCGCACCATTCGCTGGGTCCCCAAGGGCGCGATCATCACCATGGAGTTTAGTCCGGATCGGCTGACGGTGTTGCTGGACGCGTCGAACCGGGTCGAGGCTGCCCGCTGCGGCTAGCCGATCTGCACCTGTCCGGAGCGTCCCATTGCCTTGGACAGCTGCGTCAGCCTTCGTTCGACCGCGTCGGAATAAAGCTCTCGATACTTTGCCGGGATGGACAGACGGACCTTGCCGGGAACCAGCGCGATGCTGGTCTTGCGAAGCAGCGTCTCCGTGCCCCCGCTGAGGCGCTGAGCCAGCCGGAGGGCCTTCCCCCAGGCAACCACCCTTTCCTGTTCGCCGGGCCTCAACAGCGCCGCCAGCTTGGAGCTGAATCCGCCGTCGCCTCCGAAAGCGCTGCATAGGGCGCGGCCGAGAACCGCCCGTCCGTGCGCGTCTATCCCGACCCAATTGCCGTGGATCGCCATGTCGACGGCGCGTTCGGCGCGATAGTCGGGATGCGCGTTCCAGGCGATGTCGCCGAGCAGGCAGGCGGCGAGCCGCAGCCGCTGCATCTCGCTGCTATCGTCACCGAACAGCGGGTTCATCCACTGGTCGATCGCGGCGCCATGATCGCCGAACCGGCCGAGCCTGTCGCCAATCTCCAGTGCCGCGGCGAGCAGCGGGTCCTCGTCCCGGGTCGGCTCGTCCAGGTCGCGATACAAAAGGCCCTCGCGAAGACCGAACGCCGAAACGGTAATGCGTTTGGGTCCAAGAATTTCGCTCAACGCTTCCAGCATGCTGATCGCGGCCGGCAGATTGGGGATGCGCGACGAGGCAATGCTGGCCAGGGCTTTGATTCCGGCAGGGTCCGTCTCCTCCACGATCTGGCGAAGATCGCCGAGGCGCGTCGCCGCGATCCTGTGATGATGGACGATCGGCAATGGGTGGCCGAGCGTCTGCATGTCGAGCAGCGCCAGCGCGCGAAAGGAACCGCCGACCAGATACAGGCTATGGTCCCTCGCTGCATTTTTCAGGCGGCTGGATTTCAACGCCGCTCCGATTTCCGCGACCAGTTCCGACCGGTCCGGCTCCGGCCCGATCCGCAAGACGCCAAGCGGGAGCGAAATAGCCTCCCCGGCCCCGCCCCGGGCAACGCCGATCAACTCCAGGCTGCCGCCACCCAGGTCGGCGACCACGCCATTGGCGTTGGGAATGGCCGACAGGACGCCAAGCCCGGACAATTCGGCTTCCTCAGTCCCGGGCAACAGGCGTGGCTTCAGGCCGAGAGCGCTAATCCTCTTCAGGAACTGCGGGCCGTTGTCCGCATCCCGGACCGCCGCGGTCGCCACCGCGTGAAGTTTCTTGAGTCCCATTTCGCTCGCAAGGCGGCGGAATCGCGCAAGCGCTTCTAGCGTGCGGTCCATCGCCTCCTCGTCGAGCCGACCGTCCTGGGCGAGGCCCCGGCCCAGCGCAGCCATGACCTTTTCGTTGAACAGCACCGAGGGCACCCGCGCAGCGCCGCCATATGCGACGAAGCGGACGCTGTTCGACCCGATGTCGATGATCCCCACGGGGCCGAAGCGCTTGACCGCCATCTCAACCCCTTTGCGTCAGGCGGAGCTTGGGCACCGCCTTGCCCGCCAGCGCTTGGCCCCGCCCCGACAGCGACGGGTTGGTCATGAAGTAGCGGTGCAGGTTGAAGTGGCGCTTGCCGGGCTTCAGCCGCGTGTAGCTTCCGTCGGCGTTCAGCACCCAGCTCTGCTCATTGTCGATCAAATTGGCGATCATCACCTGGTCGAGCACCTGGGCGTGGACCGTCGGATTCTCGATCGGCAGCATATATTCGACCCGCCGGTCGAA
>CBFGLY010000264.1:0-2488 GCA_965649725.1 uncultured Sphingomonas sp. | reverse complement strand
GGCAAGTCGAGCGTCGGCTACATCGGCCTCGACGCGATCGCCGACGCCCATGGCCGCTGGCGCTCGGCCGACGGCTCCAACCTTGGCATCGACCGCCTCGAAGTCTACGAGCGGGTGCGCTGATCCTTCGATGTGCCGCTTACGCGCGGCTACTCAGGATGAGCGGTACAATGGAAACCGCTCGACCTGAGTAGGGGCTGAGCGAAGCGAAGGCCCGTATCGAAGGATGTTCACCGGCATCGTTACCGACATCGGCACCGTCCGCAGCGCCGAGCAGCGGGGCGACCTTCGCCTGGCGATCGCATGTTCTTACGACATGGACACGGTCGATCTGGGCGCGTCGATCGCCTGCTCGGGCGCTTGCCTTACGGTGGTCGACAAGGGCGAGGATTGGTTCGCCGTCGATGTCAGCGAGGAGACGGTGGCCAGGACGGCGCCCGGTCTTTGGGCCGAAGGCGCTCGACTGAACCTGGAACGGGCGCTTCGAATGGGCGACGAGCTCGGCGGCCATATCGTTACCGGCCACGTCGACGCGGTCGCTACGGTCGCGGAAGTCGAGGAGGTCGGCGGCAGCCTCGATGTCGCGATCGACGCGCCCAGCGAACTCGGCGCCGCCATTGCCGCCAAGGGCTCGATCGCGCTGGACGGAGTGTCGCTCACCGTCAACAAGGTCGAGGATTCCGCAGGGACAACCCGCTTCACCGTCAACCTCATTCCCCATACCGCCGATCACACCACGCTGGGAGGGGTGACCGCTGGGCGCAGGCTCAATGTCGAAATCGACGTGCTGGCCCGCTATCTGCAGCGGATGCTTGACGCCAGAATGTGATTTTCAGCAGCATCGGCGTTGAATGGCCTGGCCAATCACATTTCAGTGTGATAGCGGCCTCCCCATGTCCACTACTCTCATCGATCGCCTGACGGCCCTTGTCGAAACCGGCGAGGCCAGCCGCAGCGGCTTGGCACGCGCCGCCGGCCTTCATCCCAATTCATTGCGCAAGCTCGGCGCATCCGACTGGAACCCGACCGCCGACACGCTGGTCCGCCTGGAAAAGCTGATCGACGGCGGCGTCCAGGAGGTGCTGGTCGGTGCCGAGGCGATCATCGACGAGGCGCGCAACGGGCGGATGTTCATCCTGGTTGACGACGACGATCGGGAAAATGAGGGCGACCTCGTCATTCCCGCGCAGATGGCGACGCCCGATGCGATCAACTTCATGGCCCGGCATGGGCGCGGGCTCATCTGCCTCGCGCTGGGCAAGGAGCGGGTCGACCAGCTTGGGCTCGAGCCGATGGCGCGAATCAACGCGACTCGGATGGAGACCGCCTTCACCGTCTCCATCGAGGCGCGCGAAGGGGTGACGACCGGGATCAGCGCCGCCGATCGAGCGCGGACGATCGCGGTCGCGATCGATGCGTCCAATGGTCCAGACGCGATCGTCTCGCCGGGTCACGTCTTCCCGCTGGTCGCGCGTCCCGGCGGCGTGCTGGTCCGCGCCGGGCATACGGAAGCCGCGGTCGACGTCGCCCGGCTCGCGGGGCTCAACCCGTCCGGCGTCATCTGCGAGATCATGCGCGAGGATGGGACCATGGCCCGCCTCGACGATTTGATGGAATTCGCCCGCGTCCACGGCCTCAAGATCGGCACGATCCGCGACCTCATCGCCTATCGGCTGAAGAAGGATCATATGGTCGAGCGGGTGGCCGAAACCCGCTTTGCCTCTCGCTCGGGCGCCAACTGGACCGCCCAGGTCTTCCGCGACAAGGCCAGCGGCGAAGAGCAGCTGGCGCTGGTTCATGGCGCGATCGACCCTTCGCGGCCGACCCTCGTGCGGATGCATTCGATCGACTTGTTCGCCGACCTGCTCGGGGAGCGAAGCGAGCGCGCCGGGCTGCTCGACGGAGCCATGGCCATGATCGAGGCGGAAGGTTCAGGCGTGGTCGTCGCGCTCCACGCCGCGGCGCCCGGATCGCTCAGCCGCGCCACCGACCTTCGCTCGGGCAAGGCGGGCGAATCGTCTCCTGCCCTTCGCGGTTACGGCATCGGTGCGCAAATCCTTGCGGCACTCGGCATTCACGACATGATCCTGCTGTCCAATACGCGCCATGCGCCGGTGGGGCTCAGCGCCTATGGCCTCGCGATCGTCGAAGAGCGCTGCATCGCGAAACCGGAGGCCTGACAAGTGGCGCATATCCTGATCGCCGAAGCCCGCTTCTACGCGCATCTCAACGACATGCTCCTCGCCGGCGCGCGGGCCGCGATCGAGGCGGCGGGGCACAGCCACGAGACGGTCACCGTCCCCGGCGCCCTCGAGCTTCCCGGAGCGATCGCGCTGGCCGCCGAGAGCGGCCGTTTCGACGCCTATGTCGCGCTCGGGGTCGTCATCCGCGGCGAGACCTATCATTTCGAAATTGTCGCGGGTGAAAGCGCGCGCGGCCTGATGGCGCTGACCATGGATGGGCTTGCGGTCGGCAACGGCATCCTGAC
>CBFGLY010000263.1:0-2490 GCA_965649725.1 uncultured Sphingomonas sp. | reverse complement strand
TCAGGACATAGTCATATTCGGCCCAGTGGCCGATCTCTCCCGCGGCGCGCTGCATTCGGAACTGGATGACTTCGTCCCCATCCGTCCCGCGGTCGACCAGCCGGCGCTTCAGCTCCGCCATCGACGGCGGCAAGATGAAGATGCGCACCAGGTCCGTGCGAAAAGCATATTCGAGCTGTTGGGTGCCCTGCCAGTCGATGTCGAACAACGTATCTCGGCCGGCTCTGAGTGCTTCCTTGATCGGTTCCTTCGGGCTGCCGTAGCGATAGCCGAAGACATAGGCCCACTCGGCAAGCTCATCGGCTTCGACCAGTTGCTGGAACTTGTCGTCGTCGACGAAATGATAGTCGACATCGGCCGTTTCGCCAGGCCGCATGGGCCGCGTCGTGGCGCTGATCGACATGGTGATGGTGGGGTCTTCTTCCATCAATCGGCGGCTGATCGTGGACTTGCCTGCGCCCGATGGTGACGAGAGCACGATGAGGAGGCCGCGGCGGTTTCGATCGGCTGGGCCTGCGTGGGAAGTGACCATGACCGCCCTTGCCTTGGCCCAAGCCGACGCGTCAAGCGCCAGAAAATGGTGCGATGCACAAAAAATCCTTGAAATGGATGTTGCGATGCACTATTGTGCACTGCAGCAAAGGAGTTTCACGTGGCTGACGAGATCAAGAACGAAACCAAGGTCGAGGCCGTTGTCGAGGCGGTCAAGGCGCCGGTCGCGGCCGTAGCCGAGAAGGTGGAAGCGGCTGTGGCTGCGCCTGTCGAAACGGCCAAGAAGGCCGTTCGTGCCCGCCGCGCCCGCAAGGCGCCGGCCAAGGTCGTCGCTGCCGTGAAGAAGAACAACAAGCGGGCGGCCAAGACCGTCCGCCGCGTGGCCAAGGCGGCAACCGCCCCGGCCGCCAAGAAGATCGAAGGGACCAAGACCATGACCTATGATTTCAACAAGCTGTTCGCCGGCTTCCAGCTTCCGGGCGCCGACAAGTATCAGGACCTCCTCGCCGACGCCGGCGAGCGTGGCCAGAAGTTCGCCGCCAAGTCGCAGAAGGCCGCGGAAGAGTTCACCGACCTCGCCAAGGCGAATGTCGAGGCGCTGGTCGAGGCCGGCCGCATTGCCGCCGCCGGCACCAAGTCGATCGGCCAGGACGTGCTCGCTTCGGGCCGTGAAGGCATCGAGCAGGCGTCGGACGCGGTGAAGACGCTGGCCGAAGCCAAGTCGCCGACCGAGTTCTTCCAGATCCAGTCGGAACTGGCCCGCGCCTCGTTCGACCGTTTCGTCGCCGAAAGCTCGAAGCTGACCGAGCGTGTCGTCAAGCTCGCCGGTGAAGCGGCCCAGCCGCTTCAGAACCGCGCCAGCCTGAACGCGAACCGCATCAACGATCTGGTTGCCTGACCTCTCCCCTCCTGTTTAGGCAACCCTGTTCGCGGCCGTCCCTAGCGTCTTGTTAGGGGCGGCCGCTATTCTTTTCGGGACAGGTGGAGCGTCGCATCTTGCGAGGAGTTGTGGCGTTGCCATATTTTAGGCTGCGCATGATCGACGACTTGATTCTGATGGCCGGCAACGAGCCGGATCGCGGCGACGGGCTCGACGAAATCGAGACCGGCGTCGTCACCCGTACCCGGCCCAAGACCAAGAAACCTAGCAATTACAAGGTGCTGATGCTCAACGACGACTATACTCCGATGGAGTTCGTCGTCCTTATCCTGCAACGCTATTTCTCGATGGATATCGAGGACGCGACCCGGGTGATGCTGCAGGTCCATCAGCAGGGCGTCGCGGTGTGCGGCGTGTTCACTTACGAGGTCGCCGAAACCAAGGTCGCCCAGGTGATCGACTTCGCCCGCGAGAACCAGCATCCCCTGCAGTGCACGCTGGAGAAAGCCTGACCGCTTGTGAGTCCGCTCCGTTGCGCTAAAGCGCGGCGATGGACTCCATTCGCATCACCGGCGGCAAACGCCTTGAGGGTAAAATCCCCATTTCAGGGGCGAAGAACAGCGCGCTGACGCTGCTTCCCTGCGCGCTATTGACCGACGAGAAGCTGACGCTCGCCAATCTCCCTCGGCTCGCCGACGTCGACAATTTTTCCCATTTGCTCAACCAGCTTGGCGTCTCGACCAAGGTCGCGGGTGTCAAGAAAGGCGAGACCGGCCGGAGCATGACGCTGGAGGCGAGCGAGATCGCCTCGACCGTCGCGCCCTACGACATGGTCCGCAAGATGCGCGCCTCGATCCTGGTGCTGGGCCCGATGCTCGCGCGCGCCGGGGAATCGACCGTGTCGCTGCCGGGCGGCTGCGCGATCGGCGACCGGCCGATCGACCTTCACTTGAAGGCGCTCGAATGCCTTGGTGCGGAAATCGAGCTTGCGGCCGGCTATGTGAAGGCCACGGCTCCGAACGGACGCCTGCCCGGCGGCGACTATAGTTTCCCGGTCGTCTCCGTCGGCGCCACCGAGAATGCCTTGATGGCCGCCGTGCTCGCGACCGGCCGCTCCC
>CBFGLY010000262.1:0-2491 GCA_965649725.1 uncultured Sphingomonas sp. | reverse complement strand
TCGATGTCGTCCTTGATGTGAATGAGGGCGTCGAGGACCATCGGCCCGCATTTGTCGAGGTCGATCGAATAAGTATCGTAGCGCGGGTTGGCGCCGCTGTCGGGATCGTAGCGGTAGATTTTGAACGACTTCGCGCGCTTGCCGCCTTCCGCCTTGTGGGCGCGGCCCTTCTTGACCTTGCTGTTCTTCGGCAAAGTGAATTCGGCCACGGGCTTCCCTCGTTCAATCAGGTTAGGGAATGGCCGCTAGCACTGCGGCGAGGGCTGCTGCAAGGGATGCCTCGGGTCAGGCCGTGGCGACGGACCCGCCCAGGACCGAGTCCAGGAATGCGATGACCTTGTGGATTTCCATCGGCTTTTCGCAGCGGCCGATGGCGGCGAACCGCTCGGGCACATTGTTCTGGCCATAGCCGGTCAGGAAGATGATCGGGACCTTCTGTTCGGCAAGCCGGTCGGCAAGCGGGAAAACTTCCACTTCGCGCAAATTGATGTCGAGGACGGCGGCGTCGATTTTTTCGCCATGGTCGAGGATGCGCATCGCGATCGGCAGGCTCGCGGCGGGCCCGACGACATTCGCCCCCGCCTCTTTCAGCATTTCCGCCAGGTCGTCGGCGATGAGATATTCGTCCTCGACGACCAGAACCTTTCGGCCGGCCAGAGATGCTTGTCCTTCATCTCGCCCGTTCGTCACTTCGGGACTCCTAAACCGCACCGACGAAAAACCTTATAACATATGTGAACCATTTCCCATGCGTGCGCGTCTAAGTAGGACCTCCGAAGTTGCGTCCGGGGGTTGCATCGCATGGCCGACCATCTGCGCCATAAGCTCGAGCAATACGTTCGCCTGTCAGGCGACGACCGGAACGCCGTATCGGCGCTGGGAAGGGAGAATCTTCGCTCCGTGCCGGCCCGGCGCGATATTATTCGCGAGGGCGAGCAGCCCCGCTTCGTCAAGCTGTTCCTCGAGGGCTGGGGTTTCCGGCACAAGCTGCTGGAGGACGGGCGTCGCCAGATCATCGCCTTCCTCATCCCGGGCGATCTGTGTGACCTCAACAACTTCATCCTGAAGGAAATGGACCATTCGATCAGCGCGCTGACGCCGGTGACCATCGCCCAGATTCCCCATGAAAACATCGAGGCGATCGACACCAAAAGCCCGCGCGTTGCCCAGGCCCTTCGATGGGACATGATGGTCCAGGCTGCGATCCAGCGCGAATGGGCGGTGAACCTGGGCCAGCGTTCCGCGATCGAACGAGTGGCGCATTTGCTGTGCGAGCTGTTTGCCCGGCTCGAGATGGCGGGGCTGTGCAATGAGAATAAGTGTGAGATTCCGATCACCCAGATCGACTTGTCCGAGGCGACCGGCATCACGGCGGTGCACGTCAACCGTACCCTGCAGGAATTGAGGGCGCAGAAGCTGATCCAGTGGAAGGGCCGCGAGGTGACGATCCTCGATATGGACGGACTGAAGCGGCTCGCCATGTTCAACGACAATTATCTGCATCGAAACCGGGAAGGGGCGCATTTAGACGCCAATGGCTAGCACCGCTTCGCCCTTGTGCCGAAGCGATCGTCAAATGGAGCCGAGTGATGGCTAACCGTGCAGCGATTTGCGATATCGATGAGGTGGTGATCACCGCCGACCTGGCTCGACGGCCATCGCGACCACCCGACTTCGAAATCGAGAATCGTGCCCTGGTTTCGCTCGCGGCAGCGATGGGCAACTATCCGGACACGATCCTCCAGGTGCTCGTCGAGACCGCAATGGCGCTGACCAACTCCGATTCAGCCGGAATCAGCCTTCTCGAACCCGGAGGAAATGACGGGATCTTCCGGTGGGTTGCGACGGCGGGAGAATGGGAGCCTTACCGGGACGGCACCATGCCGCGCGAGGCAAGCCCGTGCGGCGAGGTCATCAGTCGAGACTCCGTCCTGCTGGTCAGAGAACCCGATCGGGCTTTCCCCGCGCTACTTCAGGCCGACCCTTCAATCCGGGAAGGCTTGCTTGCGCCCTTCCATATCGACGGCTCCCCCGCCGGCACGGTCTGGGTCATCAAACATACGGCCGAAAAGCAGTTCGAAAAGGAAGACGCCCGGCTTCTCTTGAGCCTGGCTCGTTTCGCGTCGGTCGCGCACCGGATGAAAGTCGAGTTGGCGGCGCGGACCGAAAGTGAAGAGCGTTATCGCACCCTGTTCGAGACGATGGGACAGGGCTACGTTCTGGCGGAGACCGTGCGTGATGCAGATGGTCAGGCCATCGACATGCGCCTGCTAGAGGTCAATCCGACCTACGAGCGGCTGATGGGCGTCTCGGCCGAGCAAGCGCGCGGCCGCTGCGCGTATGAGATTCTCCCCGGCGTCGACCGTTGGTGGCTCGAAACCTGCGACCGAATTGCCCGTTCCGGGAAGCCCGAGCGCGTCGAGTACCAATACAATCAGGATGGAGGATGGTTCGAAGCCTGGATCTACCCGCGCGGCGGGGACAGATACGA
>CBFGLY010000261.1:0-2496 GCA_965649725.1 uncultured Sphingomonas sp. | reverse complement strand
CGAAATTCTCGGCGACCTGCGCGGCGAGCTCGCGCGTCGGCTCCAGGATCAGCGAGCGCGGCATCCGGGCGCGGGTGCGGCCCTCGGCCAATATGTCGATCATCGGCAGGACGAAGCTGGCGGTCTTGCCGGTGCCGGTCTGGGCGATGCCGATCAGGTCCTTGCCCATCAGGACGGACGGGATCGCGCCCTTCTGAATGGGGGTCGGGACGTCATAGCCGCTGTCGGTGACGGCGCGCAGCAAAGGATCGGAAAGGCCGAGATCGGCAAAAGGCATTCAATAGCTTCCGGATAAAAAGAAAGGCCGCGCCCGTCCGGGCAACGCGCCGCGTGGCGCGCTACAGGCGAGCGGGGTAAAATGTCAAGGAAAGGGTCGAACCGGGGCCACGCAATAGCATGTCCCCGGGTCTCTCGCGCTACTTCGCAGCCGCGACCTTTGCGGCAGATGCTTGCGAGCTGACGATGCGGACTTTCTGGAGCGCCTTGTCGGTCAGGTAGGTCCTGGCCAGCGCCTGCAGGTCCGCCGGGGTGATCGCTTCGTAGAGCGCCTTGCGGTCGCGGATTCGCTGGAGGCGGTCGGCCTGGGTCTGGGCCTGGTCGACATAGCCCATCCAATAGCCATTCTCGCGAAGGCTCTTGGCGATGCTTTCCATGACCGGGTTGCGGGCGCGGGCGAGGAGGTCGGCGGTGACCGGCTGATCGCGCAGCTGCTTGGCCGCGGCGGCGATGGCCGCTTCCACCTCGTCCGCCTTGTCGGGCGCGACGACGGTGTTGACCGACAGCGTTCCGTAGCCGGTGTAGACGTCCGACATGCTCGATCCGACCGATACGCCGTAGGAGGCGCCAAGCTGCTCGCGGATGCTTTCCGTCAGCATCAGGTCGAGGACCGAGGCCAGCATCCCGAGGCCGACTTCCTTGCGATAGTCATGATCGTCGTCGGTCGGCCAGAAAGCGGCGACCATCGCCTGGTCGGCCGGACCGTCGTGGGTCAGCAGGATCGGCGAGCGGTCGGCGCGGAACGAGGCCTTGCGCGCTTCGGCATAGGCCGGGGCCGAAGCGGCGCGGACGGGAAGGGCGCCGAAGCTCTTGGCGACCGCGGCGATTGCGGCAGCCTCGTCGATGTCGCCGACGATGCCGATCTCGATCGGGGCGCTTGCGAGGAGCGGGGTCATGACGGCCCTGGCCTCGTCGAAGTTCCGCTTCGAAAGGATGGCGGCGGCCGGGATTCCGAAGCGCCAGTCCTCGCCGGCGATGAGCGCCGGCACCTTGGTTTGGTAAACCGTCTGCGGCTGGGCCGTGAACTGCTTGTCGAGAACCGGCACCGCATTGGCCCATTGCCCCGCCGCTTCGGGCCGGTAGCCCGGGTCGGTGAGATAGGCGGCGCTCAATTTCATCTGGGTTTCGAGATCGGCGGGCGTGGTCGCGCCGGCCGCGACGAAGGCGTCGCCGCTGACCTGCGTGCCGGCGGTTACCACCTTTCCGGCCATCAGCGTCTTGATGTCCTCCAGGCTGTGCTTCGACGTGGCGCTAACGGTCGACAGGATCGACATCATCGCGGCAAGGCCGGGCTCGTTCTTGGGCAGGGCCAGCTGGCCGCCCGCCATGCGGACGTTGAAGCGCACCTTGCCCTTTTCGAAGTCGGTCTTCTTGATGTTCAGCCGGACATTGTTGGCGAAGCGGACGGTGCGGATTCCGAGATCCTGGACCGTCTTGTCCTCGACGATCTTCCCGGGCGTCCCGAAGCTGTCATAGGCGAATGCCAGCGCCGCTTCGTCCGACGGCGCGGCAACCGCGACCTTCGTGCTGGCGCCATATTCGGCGGCCAGCGCGGCAAGATCGACCGGCTTCTTGTCGCTGACGTGAATCAGCGGCGCGCTTCCGCTCCACAGCTTTCGAAACTCGGCATTGATCTCGGCCGTGGCGATTCCCGGCGCGACCTCGTTGAACAGGGCCAGGCGCCAGGCGGGGGTGGTGACGAACTGCTGTTCGTCGACCGTCTGGACGATCGCATTGGCGAGCGAGGGGCTGGTGCGGGTGTCGGCCTGCTCGGCCGCGGTCCGGACCGAGGTCGCCATGATCGTCATCTGCCGCTTGACCTCGGCATCGGTGAAGCCGTGCTCGAGCGCGCGGCGAAGCTCCTGGTCGGTCGCGTCGAGGGCTTCCTTCCATGCGCCGTCCTTGGCCGCGAGCGTGATGCCGCTGGTCAGCGCCGCATCGCGCCAATCGCCGCCGCCGGCCTGGGCGCCGAGGAAGGGGGAGCCGGGCGCATTGACCAGCTTGGCCAGCCGCCGGTTGAAAATGCCTTCGCCGAGCGCCTGGACGATGTCGCGGCGCCGCTCCGCCCTGGTGTCGGCCGGGTCTTCCCAGGGCCGCATCACGCTATAGCTGACGGTCGTCGCGACGGCGGGATCGGTGAAGGTGTCGAAGGCGACGGGACGAGCGAGGTCGACCTTGCCGCGCGGAAGCTCCGCGCCGGCCGGACCGACACCCTTCCAG
>CBFGLY010000260.1:0-2500 GCA_965649725.1 uncultured Sphingomonas sp. | reverse complement strand
GGCACCGGCAACAGCGAAATCGTGCTCGACCGCAAGGTCGCGGACAAGCGCATCTTCCCGTCGCTCGATGTCGGCAAGTCCGGCACCCGCAAGGAAGAGCTGCTGGTCGAGCAGGGCACGCTTTCCAAGATGTGGGTGCTTCGCCGGATCCTGATGCAGATGGGAACGGTCGACGCGATGCAGTTCCTTCTGGACAAGATGAAGGATGCCAAGTCGAACGAGGACTTCTTCGCTTCGATGAACCAATAGCAGCCGCGCCGGTTGTCGACCGCGATGCTCAACTTCTCCTCAATCTTCACCGGCGCCGGCGTTGCGAAGCTCGGCCAGATCATCATCGGCGACCTGACGATGGCCGGCGACAATGTCGTGATCATGGGCTCGCTCGCCTCGGGCCTTCCCGACGCTCAGCGCAAGAAGGTGCTGATGCTTGGCGTCGGAATGGCGCTGGTCTTCCTCATCAGCTTCGCGCTGCTCGCCACCCAGCTGCTCAAGATCACCGGCCTCGTGTTCGCCGGGGGCCTGCTTCTGCTGTGGGTTGCCTACAATATGTTCCGCGAGCTGCATCCGATCGCGCCCGTAGTGGCGGACGACCCGGATACGTCGGCGATCGAGGGGCCGCCCGCCACCAAGACGTTCCTGCGCGCGGCAATCCAGATCATGATCGCCGACCTCAGCATGAGCCTCGACAATGTGCTGCTGGTGGCCTCGATCGCTCGGGAAAATCCGGCGCTGTTGTTCATCGGACTGACCTTCTCGGTCCTTTTCATGGGTTTTGCGGCCAATTATGTGGCGAGGCTCATTCAGAAGCATCACTGGATCAATTACATCGGCCTTGCAGTGATCCTCTACGTCGCGGCGACCATGATCTATGAAGGCTGGGTCGGCGGCGACCATGTCATGGGCCTTCGCAACTTGCTGGGCCTTGGCGCCTAGCGGAACAGGCAATTGGAGACTTCATGATTGAGCTGATGTTGGGGGCGTCGTCCGGCCTCGGATCCCTGTCCGAAATCTGGGCCTCGATCATTCGCGATTTCTCGAACCTCGGCGAACCCGGGGCGCTGACGGCACTGCTCCAGGTGTTGATGATCGACCTGGTCCTGGCGGGAGACAATGCCATCGTCGTCGGCGCGCTGGCCGCGGGTCTTCCTCCGGAGCAGCGACGGCGCGTCATCCTCATTGGCGTTATCGCAGCGCTCGTGTTGCGGGTGCTGTTCGCTCTGATCGTGTCGCAGCTGCTGCAGATCGTCGGATTGATCCTGGCCGGGGGCCTCCTTCTGCTGTGGGTGGCCTGGAAGATGTGGCGCGAGCTTCGCCATACCGGTGAGTCGAGCGGGTCGGCGGAGATCGAGGGCGATGAGCATAGCGGCCTGAAGCCGGCCAAGAGCTTCGCCGCCGCGGCCTGGGCGGTGGCCGTCGCGGACGTCAGCATGAGCCTCGACAATGTGCTGGCGGTCGCAGGAGCGGCCCGCGAACATCCAGGCATCCTCATCGTCGGCCTGATCGCCGCGGTCGGGCTAATGGGCATCGCTGCCAACGCCATCGCCAAATATATCGAGCGCTATCGCTGGATCGCCTATCTCGGCCTGGTCGTCATCCTGTGGGTCGCGCTCAAGATGGTGTGGGACGGATGGAACGATGTTGCGCCCGTCCTCGGATGGCCGCATCTCGCGGACCTCGCGCGCTAGCTCGCGGGCTCGCGGAAGGCTAAGCGCGCCCCGGTGGAACCCGCCACCATCTTCGCGCTGGCCAGTGGCCATCCCCCGGCCGCGATCGCGGTAGTCAGGGTCAGCGGACCGCGTGCGCATGACGCGGCGCGGCTGCTCGCTCGTTATCTCCCGCCGGTTCGAACTGCATCGCTCAGGACGCTGATCCGCCCCGCCGACGGCGAAGTGATCGACCAAGCCTTGCTCCTTCGCTTTGATGCGCCGCACAGCCCGACCGGAGAGAATGTCATTGAATTTCAATGTCATGGCGGGCGGGCCGTGATTGAGGCGGTGCTTTCAACCCTCGAGCAGTTGGACGGTTTCCGGCTGGCGGCGCCGGGCGAATTCACCCGCCGCGCCCTGGCGAACGGGCGCATCGACCTGACGGAGGCCGAGGGCTTGGCGGATCTGCTCGAAGCGGAGACCGAGTTGCAGCGGCGGTCGGCCATGGCGCGGGCCGGCGGCGGCTTGCGCGTTCGCATCGATAGCTGGCGCGAGCGATTGCTCTCCCTGTCCGCGAAGGCGGAAGTCGCCATCGATTATGCCGACGACGAAGACGGGGCTGCCGAGCTCGACCTGACCGCAGAGCTTCTCGACTTGGCTGACGACATGAACAAGTTGCTTCGGGTCCCCCGTGTCGAGCCCCTGCGCGAGGGAGTCAGAATTGTCGTCGCCGGTCCGCCAAATGCTGGAAAGTCCAGTCTTATCAACGCATTGGCACAGGTCGAGCGATCGATCGTCACGTCGGTCCCCGGCACGACCCGCGACGTTATCGAAGTGCCGCTGGCGCTCCAGGG
>CBFGLY010000259.1:0-2513 GCA_965649725.1 uncultured Sphingomonas sp. | reverse complement strand
AGCGCGGTTTCGTCGACGGCGGCGGTGATCATCGTCACGGTCTGCGCCTGAAGCTCCATCGCCTGGCGGATCCGGTCGGCGCTGGTCTGGACTTCCTCGACGGTCGCCTGGATCGAGCCATTGGCCTCGACCGTCTGGCGGGTCGCGGCGGTGATCGCGGTGATCTTGGCGGTGATGTCGTCGGTCGCGCGGGCCGTCTGGCTGGCGAGCGATTTCACTTCCTGCGCGACGACGGCGAAGCCGCGGCCGGCATCGCCCGCACGCGCCGCCTCGATGGTGGCGTTGAGGGCGAGGAGGTTGGTCTGGCCGGCAATGTCGCGGATCAGGCCGAGGATCGACTCGATCGCCTCGACATGGTTGGAAAGCGCGCGGCTGACCTCAACCGCCTTTTCGGCCTGGCCGCCGGCGCGGGTGGCGACACCCGAAGCGACCTCGACCTCGGTCCGCGCGTCCTCGATCGCGCGGATCAGGCCAGCCGCGGTCTGCGCGGCCTCGCGCATGGCGACGGCCGACTGCTCGGCGGCGGCGGCGACTTCGCTGGTCTTGCCAAGCATTCCGCGGGCGGAAGTCGAAGTCGTCGCGGCCTGGGCGCGAAGCTGGTCGCTTTCGCGGGTGCAGCTCTGGACGACGTTCATCACCTTGCTGTTGAACTCGCCGGCCTGGCGGGCCTGGACTTCACTTGCTTCCTTGCGGGTGATGGTGATGGCGTGATGGATGAAGCAGTCGATCTCGATCGCCTGGATTTCGGACAGGGTGCGGGCCAGCAGCAGCTGCTCCTCGTCGGACCGGACCTGGCGGCGGATGGCGACGAAGGCGGCCTCGGTTTCGGCATTGACGCCGGCAAGCAAGGTCGAAAGCGTCAGGCCGCCGTTCAGCGCCTTTTCGACATAGGTCTGCGCCTGGGCGGCCCATTCGGGCCGTTCGATGCGTTCGAACTTGGCAGCGATATAGGGCAGGATCTTCTCGGCAAGCCGCTCGACCTTGGCCTCGTCGAACTGCTCCTTGACCTCGGGCGAGCGGGCGTAACGGCGCCAGAATTCGCGGGCCATCTCGATGCCGTCATCGGCGACCTGCGCCCACAGCTGGCGAGCCCGGGCGGGAAGGTCGCCGCTGGTGTCGTAAAGGCCCAGACCCCGCACGAGGTCGTAATCACCGTTCGACGTTCCCTGAACCACGCTCGCCATCGACTGTCTTCCCATCGCGATAAACTTGATGGGCCCGCTATGCCGCGAATTGGTTAAGGGCCGGTTAGCCTCGGCGGACGAACTTGCCAGCCGCGCGCTTGCTGCCTAGGGACACGGGGCATTCTTCAACGGCCATTTCGAGGTCCCATGAACAGCCCGAACCCGCGACCCTTGTCGCCGCACCTGACCATTTGGAGATGGGGACCGGGAATGCTGGTCTCGATCCTTCACCGGATTACCGGCGGCGCGCTGACGGTTGTCGGCCTTGCCATCCTGGCCTGGTGGCTGGCGGCGCTGGCCGGCGGAGCGGAAAGCTATGCGACGTTCAACGCCGTCGCGAGCCACCCGGCCGGGCTGATCGTTCTGGCCGGGCTGACCTGGGCCTTCTGGCAGCATCTGTTCTCGGGCGTTCGTCACCTCGTGCTCGACACGGGCGCGGGCTATGAGCTGAAGGTCAACAAGTTCTGGGCGGTGATGACGGTGGCGGGATCGCTGCTGGCGACCGCCGCAACCTGGTATTTCCTGCTGGGAGTCGGTCGATGAGCCTTGGTGAAACCGCAACCCCGCTGGGGAAGGTGAAGGGCCTCGGCTCCGCCCATCATGGCGGGGGTCATTGGCTCGAGGAACGCTTCACCAGCGCGGCGCTGCTTCTGCTGTCGCTATGGCTGATCTTCTCGCTGGTCATGCTTCCCGACCTCAGCCCGGAAATCCTCAGCCAGTGGCTTCGTTCCGGCTGGGGCGCGGTGCCGATGGCGCTGTTCATCATTGCTGCGTTCAAGCATGGCGTCGACGGGCTGAAGGTCGCGGTGGACGATTATGTCCATGACGAAGGCAACCGGATCGGCCTGCATTATTTCCTCGACATGGCGGGCATCGCCGGAGCCGCGATCAGCCTGTTCGCGCTGGCCAGGATCGCATTCGCCCCGGTGGCCGCATGAGCGCCTACAAGATCATCGATCACGTCTATGACGTCGTCGTCGTCGGCGCGGGCGGAGCCGGGCTTCGCGCGACCATGGGCGCGGCCGAAAAGGGGCTGAAAACCGCGAACATCACCAAGGTTTTCCCGACGCGCAGCCACACGGTCGCGGCGCAGGGCGGTATCGCGGCGAGCCTCGGCAACATGGGTCCGGATCATTGGACCTGGCACATGTACGATACGGTCAAGGGGTCCGACTGGCTCGGCGACCAGGACGCGATCGAATATCTGTGCCGCGAGGCTCCCGCGGCGGTGTACGAGCTGGAGCATGCCGGTCTGCCCTTCTCGCGGACCGACGACGGCAAAATCTACCAGCGCGCGTTCGGCGGAATGACCCAGAATATGGGCGAAGG
>CBFGLY010000258.1:0-2517 GCA_965649725.1 uncultured Sphingomonas sp. | reverse complement strand
CCCTCCCCATTTCTTCGAAACAGGGAGGATTGAGGACGGCTAGATCAACGTCAAGTTCCTCCCTGCTCCGAAGGAGTGGGGAGGGGGACCATTTGCCGAAGGCGAATGGTGGAGGGGCCGGGCGCCTAAAGCTCGCCCTGCATCAGTGCGGGGAAGAAGCCCTCATGCGCGGCGCGGAGGTCGGCGAGGGGGACACGGCAAACGTCTGAGATCTCGACTGCATCACCACCGGTGAAGCCAATGAAAGCAAAGCGCAGCGACCTATCCAAGAGAGCATTTGCACCAGCAGCGCCTGACGGGATCGTAACGATATAAGAGCCTTGCTCCTCCCCGAACGCCCAAAGATGATCAGGTAAAGCATCGTTGAAATTACTTACCCTTGCCCCGATCCCACTAGCTAGCGCCATTTCGGCCACCGCAACGAGAATTCCGCCGTCCGAAATGTCGTGGACGGCAGTAGCGATACCGCTCGAGATCATTTCACGAATTGCCTCGCCAGCATTCCGCTCTGCCTTTAGGTCTATGGCCGGTGGATTGCCGTCAGTTCGGCCAAGAACCTCTCGAAGCCAAACCGATTGCCCAACATGCCCGGTTGGATCTTTACCAACGAAGTATATCTCTTGGTCCGGGGCCTTAAATCCAATCGTCGCCGACTTCTCCCAATCCTCCAGCAACCCGACGCCCCCGATCGCGGGCGTCGGAAGGATCGCGCTTCCGCCGCCCGTCGCCTTGCTCTCGTTGTAGAGCGAGACGTTGCCGCTCACGATCGGGAAGTCGAGCGCGCGGCAGGCGTCGCCCATGCCGCGGAGGGCCTCGACGAACTGGGCCATGATCTCGGGGCGCTGGGGGTTGCCGAAGTTGAGGCAGTTGGTGACCGCGAGCGGCTTCGCACCGACAGCGCAGAGGTTGCGGTAGGCTTCGGCGATCGCCTGCTTTCCCCCTTCATAGGGGTCGGCGTAAACGTAGCGCGGGGTGCAGTCGGTGGTGATCGCCAGCGCCTTGTCGGTGCCGTGCACGCGCACGACCGCAGCGTCGCCGCCGGGGCGTTGAACGGTGTCGGCGCCGACCTGGCTGTCGTACTGCTCCCAAATCCAACGGCGGCTGGCGAGGTTGGGGGAGGCCATCAGCTTCAACAGGTCCGCCGCGATGTCGGTGCTTTCAGGCACGTCGTCGAGCGGCTTGACCTGCGCCCAGGCCTTATATTCGTCGAGGCTCAGGTGCAGGCGGTCGTACTCGGGCGCGTCATCAGCCAGAGGGCCGAGCGGTATGTCGCAGACGACCTCGCCGTCGAACTCCAGCACCATGTGGCCGGTGTCGGTGACTTCGCCGATGACCGCGAAGTCGAGCTCCCACTTGCGGAAGATCGCCTCGGCCTCGGCCTCGCGGCCGGGCTTCAACACCATCAGCATCCGCTCCTGGGATTCCGACAGCATCATCTCATAGGGCGTCATGCCTTCCTCGCGGCACGGCACCTTGTTCATGTCGAGCCGGATACCGGCACCGCCCTTGCTCGCCATTTCGACCGAGGAGGAGGTGAGGCCGGCGGCGCCCATGTCCTGGATGGCGACGATGGCGTCGGTCGCCATCAGCTCCAGGCAGGCTTCGATCAGCAGCTTCTCGGTGAAGGGGTCGCCGACCTGCACGGTCGGGCGCTTCTCGTCGCTGTTCTCGTCGAAGTCGGCGCTCGCCATGGTCGCGCCGTGGATTCCGTCGCGGCCGGTCTTGGAGCCGACATAGACGATCGGATTGCCGATGCCCGTCGCGGCCGAATAGAAAATCTTGTCGGTGCTGGCGACGCCGACGGTCATCGCATTGACCAGGATGTTGCCGTCATAGGCCGGGTCGAAATTCACTTCGCCGCCCACCGTTGGGACGCCGACGCAATTGCCATAGCCGCCAATGCCGCTGACCACGCCCGCGATCAGGTGGCGCATCTTCGGGTGATCGGGGCGGCCGAAGCGCAGCGCGTTCATGTTGGCGACGGGCCGCGCGCCCATGGTGAACACGTCGCGCAGGATTCCGCCGACGCCGGTTGCCGCGCCCTGGTAGGGCTCGATGTAGCTCGGGTGGTTATGGCTCTCCATCTTGAAGATGGCGGCCTGGCCGTCGCCGATGTCGATGACGCCGGCATTCTCTCCGGGGCCGCAGATGACCCAGGGGGCGGTCGTCGGCAGCTTCTTCAGGTGAAGCCGCGAGCTTTTGTAGCTGCAATGCTCCGACCACATGACCGAGAAGATGCCGAGCTCGACCAGGTTCGGCTCGCGGCCGAGCGCGTGGAGGACGCGATCATATTCTTCCGGCGAAAAGCCGTGGTCGGCGACGATTTGCGGAGTGATGGCGGAGGCTTCGGCGACGGTCATGCGCGCGCACTAGCGATGCAGCGCACAAAGAAAAACCCCCGGCGGTTTAGGCCGGGGGTCATGGTGGGCCGTCACGGAGTAAATCCGTGACGTCAGTCGCAGCTTCGCGCTGCTAGCGATCGCGGCGCGATCGCTGCGCTACGCTCGGCGGTTCACG
>CBFGLY010000257.1:0-2530 GCA_965649725.1 uncultured Sphingomonas sp. | reverse complement strand
CTCATGGCCCTCCGCGAACAGGTCGGGCGAGCCCATCTGGGCGTGGTGGATGTCGGGCGCGTGCGAATGCATTTCCGGAGTATCGGCCTTGCCTTCCCCGTCGTCGGTCTTGATCAGCCGTCCGCTGAACAGGAACAGGTAGATCGCTCCCGCGACGGCGATGCTGAGCCCGACTGGCGCAATCTCGAAGATGCCGAAGCGCGGCTGGCCAGCGACCGACGCCATGTCGTTGACCAGCAGGTTCGTCGACGTGCCGATCAAGGTGGCGCAACCCCCGAGCACCGCGACATAGGACAAGGGCATCAGGTAGCGCTTGGGAGGCAGATTGAGGCGAAGCGCGACATCGCGAACCACCGGCGCGCCCATCACGACGATCGGCGTATTGTTGAGAAATGCCGAGGCCGCGCCGCACAGCGCAATGAGCAGCCACAGGCCCGCCGCTCCGATCTTCTGGCACAGCGCCACGCCCTTGCGGATCGCCGCGTCGAGCAGGCCGGACAGCTCCATCGCGTAGGCAATGACGAACAGTGAGGCGAGCGCGATGATCGCCGGGCTGGCAAACGCCCCCTGGACTTCGACCGGCCTCACCGCGCCGGTGATCAGCAGGACGGCCGCTCCGACCAGCGCGACCACGTCGGCGCGATGGCGATCGAGGATCAGCGCGGCGATCACGGCGACCAGGACCCCCAGCGTCACAAGTTGGTCGATATTCATGCCGTCCGTTGGACCAGCCGGACTAGGGGGTGCGCAAGGCCAAATCGCTCTGCTAGGCTCCGCGCCATGCCACTATCGCGCAGCTTGCAGTCCTTTTTCCTCGTTGCGGCGCTGTGCCTTGCAGGTTGCCGCGCCAGCGATTCACCGGCCGAGAACGATGCGGCCGCGCCGGCGCCGGCGGACGACACCAACTTGACGGAAGAACTGCCGCTTCCCCAGCCGGCGGTCGACCGGGCGGCGTTCCTCGATGCCGTGGCCCTTGCCGCCAGCGGCCAAACTTCCGAACCCCAGGCCCACAGCGCGAAGCAGCTTGACGGGCGGCGCTTCGCCGTCCGGCTCCGCTTCGGCTGCGAAGGCCCGGCTCCCGCCAACTCCACGGCGGCGCTTCGCTGGACGCATGACGAGGACAAGGGTTCGATCGAGATTTCGGCCAAACCCGACCTCTCGCTGGCCGATGAATCGCTTGAGGACATTTCGGACCAGACGATCGAGGCAGTGGAAGGTTTCTGGATTCCCCGGCCCTGGCAGTTGAACGCGTCATGCCCGGCCGCGGTGCCCGGCAGCGCGGGCGAGGCGGTATTGCCGGCGCCGCAACTGGTCGGAATCGCCCAATATTTCACCGCCCAGGATTCGCGCGTCGGCCGCCGGTCGGGCAGGCCCTATGTAGCGACAGAGAAGATCGAAAGTCCGGCCGACCTGCCAAAGTCGGGCTTCGTCCTCTTGCTCGAGGGAAGGTTCGAAGCCTGGCCGGACGGCAAGGTCGTCCGCTGCACGGGATCCGGCCGCAACCGGCAGCCGACCTGCATCGCTTCGGCCCATCTCGATCGCGCGGCCTTCCTTCGGCCCGAAGACGACAGCGTCGTCGCCGAGTGGCGCGAATAAGCTAGTCGAAGATCGTCAGGTCGAGCGGTTCGCTCGGTCCGAACCAGATGACATTGTGGGTATGATCGGTCCGGTCGTCCCCGGTCGAAGCGTGCGCGAAGATGGTGAGGCCGGCGCGGTTTACCGATAGCCAGGTCGCCACCTCGCCGAAGCGGTCGGCGGGAACGGTCATCTGGACGCTTCCGCGCGGATGCGGACCGACGGCACGAAGATGAAAATGGCCGACCGGCAGTCCGAACAGCCGCTGCGCCTCCGCCGCCAGCGCCTTGGCGCGGTCGACCTCTTCCGGATCGTAATAGATGTGGGCGTGAAAATCGCGGATGCCGGCCATTCGAAAATCTCCTCCCCCGGCAAGTCGGCGCCCGCCCGGCCGGGTTCAAGGGGACACAAGCCTGTTACCGCCCCCCCTTGCGCCAAATAGGAAAAGGACTATATCGGCCCTATCCAACATTTAACGGCTCCGCCGCACGGTATCGTGCGCCCGGGGCTTTTCCTGTCCTTGCCGGGACACGGACCGATCCAGCGCAACGGTCCGAACGTATGGCGGGGAATTTCCAGGAGCCGCGCCGGACTTCAATGGGCCGCGTGCCTCGACGCGCGCCCGGAGCGCAGGGAATAAGATGGCGACCAAGCAAAAAGACGTGCCGACCATGGCCCGCAACACCAATTCGCGCCGCATCCGCAAGATTTTCGGCAACATCCACGAAATCAGCGACATGCCGAACCTGATCGAGGTTCAGCGCGAAAGCTATGAGCAGTTCCTTCGTTCCGATCCGGCGATCGGCTATGTCTCGGGCCTGGAAAAGACCCTTCGTTCGGTCTTCCCGATCCAGGATTTCGCCGGCACCGCGCACCTCGACTTCGACCGCTACGAGCTGGAAGAGCCGAAGTTCGACACCGACGAGTGCCGCCAGCGCGGCCTGACCTATGCCGC
>CBFGLY010000256.1:0-2532 GCA_965649725.1 uncultured Sphingomonas sp. | reverse complement strand
AGCGAGGCATCGACGCTCCAGGGCCCTGGCCCCGCGGCCGCGATCAGCAGGAAGACGAAGCAGTAGAGGATCGCCGCGTCGCCGCCGTTGATCATCGGGAAGGTGGATTGCGGGGCGTGGACCATCCAGTAAGCCACCGCCATTTCACCCGACAGGAGGAACGCGACCGGCCGCGAGAAGAGGCCGATCAGGAGCAGCAGGCCGCCGACCAGCTCCAGCAGTCCGCCGACCCAGAAGAGCGACCCTACCGGAGGGGAGGGCATTTCGGTCGCGGGAAAGCCCAATATCTTCGAGCTGCCGTGCAGCAGGAAAATCAGCGCGGCGACAATCCGGAGCAGGCTGAGCGCCTGCGGTGCGTAACGGCCTTCGAGCATGTTGGCTTCCCCATGTCGTTATCGTTGCGAAATGGTAGGTTGGCTGCCCAGGATGTCAAACGGTCGGCTAGCGCAGACGTTTCACCATCATCCGCCCGTCCTGCCCGACCTTGGTGCCGAAATTGGGGACCGCCTTGATGAGGTCGCTGAGCCGCGTGAAGCCGTAGTTGCGAACCGCGAAGCTGGACACGGCCTTGGCCCGCTGACCCATCTCGCTCAGGGAAGCATAGCCTTCCTCGTCGCGCTTGGACGCCTTGAATGCGGCGCCGAGCACCTGGAGCAGCTCCGCATCGACCGCGCGCTGCCCTTCCGCCGCAGGCGGCGCCTCGAGTGCCTCCTCATTCTCGTGGGCCAGTGCCGCGACGTCGAAGAAGCGGGTGCAGGCCTGCTGGAAGCTCATCGGGGTCTTGGCCGTACCGAAACCATAGACCGGCAGGCCATCCTCGCGGATGCGCTGGGCGAGGGGGAGGAAGTCGCTGTCCGACGACATGATCCCGAACCCGTCGACATGGCCGCGATAGAGGAGGTCCATCGCATCGATCGTCATCCGCATGTCGGTCGAGCTCTTGCCCTTCACCACGTCGAACTGCTGCATCGGGACGATCGAATGGAGCCCGGTCAGATTGCCCCATCCCTTGAGGCTGGTCTTGGCCCAGTTGCCATAGGCCCGGCGGATGTTGATCGTCCCGAGCTCGCCGAGCACCAGCAACACCTCGTCGAGATGCTCGGGGGACGCATTGTCGGCGTCGATCAGCAGCGCGATATTGAGTTCGGTTTCGGCGTAATCGTTGCGGTCCGTCATCGACTCTTTCGTTTCCGTTTATCTGCCGTTCATACCGCAACGGGGACGGAACGAAATCGGCGCTGGCACGTCCTAACCGGTACAGGGGCGGGGACTCTGTCCTGTGTATCGGAGGATCGGAACAATGAAACGTATTCTTCTTGCTTCAGCACTGGCGGTGTCGGTGTCGGCCTGCGCCACCAATCCGTACGGCTATAACGACCCCTATTACAACAACAACCAGACCAATCGCGCCGTGACGGGCGCCGCGATCGGCGGTGCGGTCGGCGCTGCTGCTGGCGCGGTCATCCCGGGCGTGAATCCGATCGAAGGCGCCGTTGCCGGCGCGATCCTCGGCGGCGTTGCCGGTGCGGTTATCAAGGGTCGCCAATATTACCGCGATACCCGCGGTTACTGCTATTATGTCGACCAGTACGGCAACCCGATTTACGACTATAACACCAGGTGTTAGCCGCTAATGCTTAGACGGGGCGGAAGGCATCTTCCGCTTCGTCGAGCAGCCACAGCTGGCCATCGTGAATGGAAAAATGGCACCCCAACAGCTTTAGGGTGCCATTTTTTTCGCGCTCCGCAACGAACGGGAAGGTACGCAGGTTCGCCAAGCTTTGGCGGATCGCCACTTCCTCAAGGAGGCGATGGGCATCGGGACCCGTGCCATGTTCCCTTGCAATGTCCCCGGCGGGTCCGTCGATCTGGCTCATCCAGGAGGCGACGAAACCGCCTTCTCCGACCGGCGCGTCGTGGAAGCAGCCTGTGAGCGCAGCGGAAATGCCGCCGCAACGCTCATGGCCCATGATGACGACCTCGGGCACGTTCAATTGCGTCACCGCGAATTCCAGCGCCGCGGAAACGCCGTGCCTGCCGCCCCCGGTTTCATAGGGCGGGATCAGGTTGGCGATGTTGCGAACGACGAAAATCTCGCCGGGATCCGTATCGAAGATGATGGCGGGGTCGGACCGGCTGTCGCTGCAGGCCACGATCAGCGCACGCGGCGACTGGCCTTCCGCGAGTTCCTTCCAGCGCTGCTGCTCACCGCCCAGCTTGCTGGCGCGAAAGCGGCGATAGCCTTCCAGCAGGTTTCCAAAACCCTTCATGCACGCACTCCCTTTGACGACGCGGTTAGGCGGGCAGGGCGGGGGTGGCAAGATCGGGACCAAATCGCTATCTGGCCGGCATGAACGCTCCGCTTCCCGTTCCACCGAAACAACGCAAGCCCGACTGGATCCGGGTCAAGGCGCCCGTCAGCGAGGGCTATGCCGAGACTCGCAAGCTGATGCGCGAGCTCAACCTGGCGACGGTGTGCGAGGAGGCGGCCTGCCCGAACATCGGCGAATGCTGGACCAAGAAGCACGCCAC
>CBFGLY010000255.1:0-2537 GCA_965649725.1 uncultured Sphingomonas sp. | reverse complement strand
AGCTGGTCGACGAGCGTGGTCTTGCCATGATCGACGTGGGCGATGATCGCCACGTTGCGAAGGTTCATTATCGATGTCCGTGAGTTAAGAGTTGGCGCGCCCCTACAGGAATTGCTGCATTGCGGCAATGGCATCTCCTTGGCCGCCCATGCGTTTTGACGCCGGAAGGAGAAGTATCATGCCGAAAGGCGCGTACACGCAGAAGCAGGAGCGGAAGGCCGACCATATCGCCGAGGGCTATCGCGACAAGGGCGTTTCCAAGAAGGAAGCGGAAGAACGGGCGTGGCGCACCGTCAACGCCCAGGACAAGGGCGGCAAGAATGACGGTTCGGGCCGCAGCCGGAGCCGGAGCGCGGCCGCCAAGAAAGGCTGGGAGACCCGCCGCCGGCACGGCAACGGCTAGGCCCTAGTCGGCGACCGCGGTTTGCGCTGCATTGTCGGGAACCAGCCGGCTGCGCCGCGTCGCGGTCGCCAGCAGGGTGACGCCGGCATAGGTGACGACCACGACGACCAGCCAGCGAAGGTAGGTCAGCGGCATTTCCTTGACGATGAACGCGGCGACCAGCACGGCCGGGATCGCGCCCAGGGTCAGGCCAAGGACGATCCTGAGGTCGAGCTTCACCGTCCGGATGCAGCGGGCCGAGGCGGCTGTCCCGGCGAACCCGGCCGCGGCCGCCATGATCGGAAAGGCAAGGCGCGGGTCCATCCCCATCAGGCTCAGCATGGCCAGGGTCGGCGCATAATTGCCGACTCCGAAGCTCAGCAGCATGCCCAGCGCGAAATGGGCGATCACGACGATGACGGACAAGCTGAGCGGAAGTGCGGTCGCGGTTCCTCCGGCGGGCATCAGGCCGAGGTTGGACATGCTGTAGAAGAAGGCGGCAATCAGCAAGGCCGTGCCGATGATGCCCTGGACCAGGCGGATGGGCGCTCGCGCCGCCACGGGAACGCCCGCCAAGCCGCCCGCGACCATCGCGATCATGCAGGCCAGCAACAGCAGCGGATCGACCTTCATCCCGAGGAGGATCAGGAAAATCACGCCCTGCAGGATCGAGGGAATGGTGTAGCCGGTCATCATGGTGAGCGGGATCAGCCTGTCTTCGACCAGGTGGCGGAAACGGAACCAGGCGATGGTCGGCGCAAAGGATCCAATGCCCAAAGTGTCGAAGAAGTTGGTCACCGCGCCAAGCCCGATCGCTTCGGGCCGCGGGGCCAATTGCCCCCTCCGGACGGCGGAGGTGACGAGATAGGCGGACAGACCGGCCATGGCGGCAACCAGCGCGACGATCAGCAGCGTCAGGATCATGCTTCACCCCCCTTGCTGGATCGGCCGCGCAACAGCGCGCGATTAACGGGGCAGCCGCTCCAAAATCTCGATTCCGCGCTCCAGGGCGCGCAGCTCGCTCGCCGCCAGCTTGCCGAGGCGGCCTTCGAGCGAACCGTCGGCCGCCGGCGGACGATTGAGGAATTGCCGCCCTTCGTCGGTCAGCCGAAGCGCCAGCCGCCGGCGATTGTCCGGATCCGCCTGCCGCTCGACCAGGCCTGACCTGACCAGCGCGTCGATCGCCCGGCTGCATGCCGGCGCGCCGCGGTTCACCTTGGCCGCCACCTGGTTGAGGGTCGCCGGTTCGGTCGAGCCGACCGCCGCGAGGAGCTCGCGCTGCTGGCCCATCGCCTTGGCCGCGGCGGTGTCGCCGCCAAGCTGTTCGACCAATCGGGCGAAGCGCGACGCGATGGCCGCCGGTGTTGCCGTTCCCCACATGAAATTGAAGCTATCAAAGATTTCGCATTTGGCAAATTTGCCGCTACGCAACCGTCATGAAGAGCCGCCCTCGCCTGCCCCGCACAGTCTGGATCCTGGGCATCGTCAGCCTGCTGATGGACCTGTCGAGCGAGATTTATCATGCGCTGCTGCCGGCCTTCCTGACGGTCACGCTCGGCCTTCCGGTCGCGGCGATGGGCGCGCTGGACGGGTTCGCGGAGGCGACCGCCTCGATGGCCAAGCTGGTGTCCGGCCGGCTCAGCGACCGGCAGCAGCGGCGAAAGCCCTGGGTCCTGCTCGGCTATGGAATGGCGGCCCTGTCGAAGCCCCTGTTCCCGCTGGCGCAAGGTGCACTGCCGGTGCTGGGGGCGCGCTTTATCGACCGGCTTGGCAAGGGCATTCGCGGCGCCCCGAGGGATGCGATGATCGCGGACGAGACTCCGCCGGAGCTTCGCGGAGCAGCCTATGGGCTGCGCCAGGCGCTCGACACGGTCGGCGGGACGATCGCGCCGCTCGCCGCAATCGGGCTGATGCTATTGTTCGCAAGCGACATTCGCGCCGTCTTCTGGATCGCGGCGATTCCCGCCTTCCTGTCCTTCCTGTTCGCCTGGGCGATGCTTCGGGAAAGCCGCGGCCATGCGCCGGCCAAGCCAGCGGCCAAATGGGGTGGCTGGCGCAATCTCGATATCAAGGTGCGCCGCCTGATCGCCATCGGCTTCCTGTTCGGCCTCGCCCGTTTTTCGGAGAGCTTCCTGATTTTGAAGGCGATGGACGC
>CBFGLY010000254.1:0-2539 GCA_965649725.1 uncultured Sphingomonas sp. | reverse complement strand
AGCGCCCGCGCTTCGCCGTCGAGGGCAAGCAGCGCGTCGAGGTCGACATCGACCCCCTTGTCGCGGATCGCGCGCTCGACATCGGCGCGGTTCGACTTGATGAAATCCATGGCAAGCATGGGCGAGGCAGTGGGGCAAAAGCGGTGGCGCTGGCAAGTCAGGAAAAGCTCCGCTACCCACGCCTTCCACTTAGGGGAATTCCATGCCGTCCGGACTGATTGCGCTGCTCGACGATGTCGCGATGATCGCCAAGCTGGCGTCTGCCAGCATCGACGATGTCGTCGGCGCGACCGCCAAGGCCGGGACCAAGGCGGCCGGCGTGGTGATCGACGATACCGCCGTCACCCCGCGCTACGTCCACGGGCTGACCCCGGACCGCGAGCTTCCGATCATCTGGAAGATCACGCTCGGCTCCTTACGCAACAAATTGCTGATCCTGCTGCCGGTGGCGATCCTGCTCGCCACCTTCGCGCCCTGGGCGGTGACTCCATTGCTGATGATCGGCGGAACCTACCTGGCGTTCGAGGCGACGGAGAAGATCCTTGAGGTCGTCCTCGGCGAGCATCATGCCGAGAAGGAGCTGGCGGAGGCCGACACGCCGGCCGAGCTTGAGAAACGACAGGTGAGCGGCGCGATCCGGACGGACTTCATCCTGTCGGCCGAGATCATGGCGATCGCGCTCAACGAGCTGGGCGAAATGTCGGCCGGGCTCCAGGCCGCGGCCCTGGCGCTGGTCGCCTTCGCCATCACGGCCGGCGTCTACGGTGTCGTCGCGATCATCGTGAAGCTGGACGATATCGGGCTGCACATGGCCGAGCGCCGGCGCCAGACCACGCGGCGCATCGGGCGCTTCCTGGTCAAGTCGGTACCGGGCCTGCTCAAGTCGCTGGCGACCATCGGCACCGCGGCGATGCTGTGGGTCGGCGGCGGAATCCTGCTCCACGGGATCGAGGATCTGGGCTTCACCACCCTGCCCCATCTGGTCCACGACGTCGCCGAAGAGATCGCGCGCGGGTTCGGGCGGATGGACGGCATCGTATCCTGGCTGACCGGCGCGATCGCCGCGTCGATCCTGGGCCTGATCATCGGCGGGATCGTCGTCGTCGTCGTCCGCCAGTTCACCAGGCATCCCGAAGAGCTGATCGTCGACTGATGCATTGGCTGCTCGTCTTCGTGGGAGGAGGATTAGGAGCAGCGGCCCGGCACGCGGTTGGACGAGCGACGCTTCATGCGTTCGGACCGGGCTTTCCCTGGGGCACCCTTACCGTCAACGTCGTCGGAAGCTTCCTGATCGGGCTGGCGATCGGCCTGTTCGCCTTGTTCGAGACCGGCCAGCCAACGCGCCTGTTCCTGGTCACCGGCTTCCTCGGCGGCTTCACCACCTTTTCCGCCTTCAGCCTGGATGCGTTGACCTTGTGGGAACGATCCCCGGCGACCGCGGGCCTCTATGTCGCGGCGAGCGTGCTGCTGTCGTTCGCGGCCATCGTCGCGGGAATGCTGCTCTCCCGCCTCGCCTGACCCTTGCCGGTTGCAGGACCTATACCCATTTCCCGGCTTCCCCCTCGTTTCAAGGATGCCCCATGGCCGATGCCCCGACCGCCGAAAAGCCCGCCCTGCCCAGCGACTATGTCGTTCCCAAGGTGTGGAGCTGGAATCGTCCGAGCGGCGGGCAGTTCGCCAACATCAACCGGCCGGTCGCGGGAGCGACGCACGACAAGGCGCTGCCGGTCGGCGATCATCCGCTCCAGCTATACTCGCTCGGAACGCCCAACGGGCAGAAGGTCAGCATCATGCTGGAGGAGCTGTTGGCGGCCCGGCATCGCGGGGCCGAATATGACGCCTGGCTGATCGACATCGGCGAGGGCGATCAGTTCGGTTCCGGCTTCGTTGAGCTGAACCCCAATTCGAAAATCCCCGCCTTGCTCGACAGAAGCGACCCCGAGCGTCCGCAGCGCGTGTTCGAAAGCGGGGCGATCCTGCTGTACCTGGCCGAGAAGTTCGGCGCCTTCCTGCCCAAGGATCCAGGAGCGCGGACCGAGGCGCTAAGCTGGCTCTTCTGGCAGATGGGCGCAGGGCCCTTCGTCGGCGGCGGCTTCGGCCATTTCTACGCCTATGCGCCGGTCAAGATCGAATATGCGATCGACCGCTACGCGATGGAGGTGAAGCGGCAATTTGACGTGCTCGACCGGCACCTGGCCGAGCACCGCTTCATGGCCGGGGACGATTACAGCATCGCCGACATGGCGATCTGGCCGTGGTACGGGAATCTGGCGCTGGGCCAAGCCTATGGCGACGCGGCCGAGTTCCTGTCCCTGTCGGACTATCGGCACTTCAATCGCTGGACGGATGAGATTGCCGCCAGGCCGGCAGTCCAGCGCGGCCGCCGCGTCAACCGAAATCCGACCGAACGGCACCCGGATTTCGTCGCCGAGCGCCACCGCGCCGCGGACCTCGACTAGGCGGCTTCCGCCCGCGGCGCCGCTGTCGTCGCGACGGACTTCTGCCGTCGAGAGCGGCGGTGGATGAGGCGGCGGATCCA
>CBFGLY010000253.1:0-2552 GCA_965649725.1 uncultured Sphingomonas sp. | reverse complement strand
CTTCTCCAGTCCGAAAGCGTGCTGGGCGGCGGTGAGGGCGCTTTGCTCGGCGCAGAGGCCCAGGCGGTAGCAGGCGTT
Organism: uncultured Sphingomonas sp.; assembly: GCA_965649725.1. Classification (GTDB taxonomy): domain Bacteria; phylum Pseudomonadota; class Alphaproteobacteria; order Sphingomonadales; family Sphingomonadaceae; genus Sphingomicrobium. The sequence continues at coordinate 2,474 of CBFGLY010000253.1, read as the reverse complement.
TTCCATGTTGGCGCCGGTGACGACCTCGCCGTCGACGCTCTCGATCGCGCAACCGACGGAGAAGCGGGAGTAGGGGGCGTAGGCCTTGAGGGCGGCGGCGCGGGCGGCGGCGATCAGTTCTTCGTCGGTCATAAGAGAGGTTTAGCATCCTCCTTTCAATCGTCACCCCCGCGAAAGCGGAGGTCTCGCTACTTGAAGAAAAGCGGGATTCCCGCTTTCGCGGGAAGGACGAGTGGTGGTGGAGTCGGAAAATGAGGATAGTTGGTGTCGGTTCGATAGCCCTTTTGGCGGCCTGCGCTCGTGTTGCGCCGCCGCCGCCGACCGTCCCGCCACCGCCGCCGGCGGTCGAAGTCCAGATCCTGGCGATCAACGATTTCCACGGCAATCTCGAGCCGCCCGGCGTGTCCATCGAGGACGGCGCGGCCAAGGTCCCGGCAGGCGGCGCCGCGCATCTGGCGGCGCAGGCGCAGGCGATGCGGCAAGGCCATCCCTATACCGTGACCGTTTCCGCGGGGGACATGATCGGCGCCGCACCGCTGGTGTCCTCGCTGTTCCTCGACGAGCCGACGGTCGCGGCGATGAGCATGGCCGGGGTCGAGTTCAACGCGGTCGGAAATCACGAGTTCGACAAGGGCAGCGCCGAGCTGACCCGGATGCAGGCCGGCGGCTGCGAAAAATATACGCTGAAGACGCCCTGCGCCCTGGAGCCGTTCAAGGGCGCGAGCTTCAAATTCCTCGCGGCCAATGTGGTTCGGCAAGATGGAACGACGCTATTTCCGGGAACGGCAATCAAGGATTTCGGGCCGGTCCAGATCGGCTTCATCGGAATGACCTTGAAGGAAACCGCGACGCTGGTGACACCGTCGGGTGTCGCCGGGCTAACCTTCGCCGATGAGGCCGCGACGGCCAATGCGGCCGTGCCGGCCCTCAAGGCGGCGGGAGCGGACGCGATTGTCCTGCTGATCCACCAGGGCGGCGGGACGAGCGGCGGCTACAACGACAAGAGCTGCCCGAATTTCAGCGGCGATATCGTGCCGATCCTCGACAGGCTCGATCCGGCGATCGATGTGGTCGTCTCCGGCCATACGCACAATGCCTATATCTGCCGGCGGCCGAAGGCAGGCGGACAGCCTTTGCTGCTGACCAGTGCCGGCAAATATGGAACGCTGATCACCGACATCCGCCTGATGGTCACTCCGGGCAGCGGAGTGGCCGATCGCAGCGCCGACAATGTCATCGTCCGGACCGACGGCCCTTCCGATGCCGCGATCAATGCGCTGGTTGGAAAATATGCGGCCGCCGCGAAGCAGGTGACTGAGCGAGTGGTCGGCCGCCTGTCCGCTCCGCTGAACCGCGAGAGGACTCCGTCGCGCGAAATCAGCGGCGGCGACTTCATCGCGGACGCGCAATTGGCCGCGACGCGAGAGCAGGGCGCCCAGATCGCCTTCAGCAATTCGGGCGGCGTCCGGACGGACGTCATCCCCGGTCCGAACGGAGCGGTGACCTATGGCCAGATCGCCGCGATGCAGCCGTTCGGGAACACGCTGGTCGTGAAGACGCTGACGGGCGTGCAGCTGAAGGCGCTGCTCGAGCAGCAATTCGCCAGCGGCACGAATACGGTCGAGCGGCCGAACATGCTGCTGCCAAGCAAGGGCTTCTTCTTCGCCTATGATTTGTCACGGCCGGCCGGGCAGCGAATCGTCGAGATGAGGCTGAACGGAAAGCGGATCGACCCTGCCGCCAACTATCGCGTGACGGTCGTCAATTTCCTGGCCAGCGGAGGCGACAATTTCACCGTGCTTCGCGAAGGCACCAACGAGGTCGACACGGGGATCGTCGATGTCGATGCGACCGAAGCCTATCTGAAGGCCGGCGGCGGCGCGCCGACGCTGGGCCGGATCGAGGACCGGACGGGGAAATAGCCTCCCCTCCCGCTCGCGGGAGGGGCTAGGGGTGGGCATTACCTCAGCGGCGGCTCGTCGAAGCTCCTTAGCTTCCGGCTGTGCAGCCCGTCGCCTTCCTGGCGGAGCAGGTCGAGCGTTTCGATGCCGATCCGAAGATGCTGGCTGATCGCCCGTTCGTAGAAGGCATTGGCTTGGCCGGGCAGCTTGAGCTCGCCATGGAGCGGCTTGTCCGAGACGCATAGCAGGGTCCCGTAGGGCACTCGGAAGCGGTAGCCCTGGGCCGCGACCGTGGCACTCTCCATGTCGATCGCGACCGCCCGGCTCTGGTTGAAGCGTAAGGCGCAGAGCGTGTAGCGAAGCTCCCAATTGCGGTCGTCGGTCGTCACGACCGTGCCGGTGCGAAGCCTGGTCTTGATCTCCTCATCGTCCTCGCCGGTGACGGTCAGCGCCGCCTGGTGAAGCGCGGTCTGGACCTCGGCGATGGCGGGGATCGGGATTTCGATCGGAAGCACGTCGTCGAGCACATGGTCGTCGCGCAGATAGGCGTGGGCGAGGACATAATCGCCGATC
>CBFGLY010000252.1:0-2552 GCA_965649725.1 uncultured Sphingomonas sp. | reverse complement strand
CCGACCGCTTCGCCGAGCGCGCCGTTGACCAGGTCGACGCCGCGCTTCCACCGGTCGCGCTGGACCGGGACGTCGCGCAGCGTCTTCGAATAGAAGTTGAAGCGCGACTGGTCGAATGCCGCCGGAAGATAGGGCGAGAAGTCGCTGACGAACTGATAGGCCAGCCATTCCTTCCAGGTGGAGACCGGGGTCGCGGCGAACAGCTTGGCCTCGTCGCGGATCGCGCTTTTCTGGGCAACGATGAAGGTCTGCGAACCGTCCAGTCCCAGCGCGTCATAATAGGCTTTCCAGTCGACTTCGGGCGCATAGGCCTGAAGCTCGGCCAGCTTCATCGGATTGTTGGTCGCCTTGGCGTCGCGGCTTTGCTCCGGGGTCCAGTGCAGCTTGGCGATCGCGGTTTCCAGCGCGACGATCCGCTTCGCCTTTGCGGCCGCATCGGGGATGCCGGCCAGCTCCTGGGTGCGAGTCACATAGGCAAGGTAGGCGGCGCGATAGGCGTCATATTTGGCACCCGGCAGCAGATAATAGTCGCGCCCCGGCATGCCGAGCCCGCTTTGAACCAGATAGACCGCATAGCGCGTCGGATCGTCGTTGCTTGCGGCGATGAAGCTTCCGAAGGGCGACGGCATTCCGATCTGCCCGAACGTGTCGGCCAGCTGCTCCCGGGTAGAAATCGCGCCGATCTTCGCCAGATAGGGCTTGAGCGGCGCGGTGCCGAGCTGCTCAATCGTCGCGGTGTCCATCCAGCTCGCGTACAAATCGCCGATCTGCTGGCCGAGCTGGCCCGATCCCTGCGGATCGGCCGCCTTGGCTTCGATGATCGAGCGGACGTCCTTGTCGATCTGGTCGTTCAGGACGGAGTCGATGCCGACGAAGGTCCGGTCCGACGCGATCTGCGTGCGCTTGTCCCAGCCGCCGTTGACATAGGCCCAGAAGTCGTCGCCCGGCTTCACCGCCGCGTCGGTCGCGGTGAGGTCGACGCCCCACGGCGCGAACTTGGGCGCCTGGGCAAGGGCCGGCGCCGCTGCCAGCATCGCGCCGGCAAGTAGGATGTGACGAAACTGCATGGAAAATCTCCCCGCGAAGGCTTTGGGGCGGGAGACTATCGGCCGTCGGGGCAGTGGCAAGCGGCTTTTCGACAAAGGGCGGGCGTTAGCCAGCAGGCAGGGTCAGCCTCGCCATGAGCCCGCCAAGATCCTCGCTTTCCTCCAGCCGGACCGAACCGCCGTAGATTTCGGCGACATCGCGGACGATGGCGAGACCGAGGCCCGTGCCCGGCTTGCCGGTCGTGTCGAGTCGAGTGCCGCGAGTGAAGAGCTCCGCCCGTTGCCCGGCGGGGATTCCGGGGCCGTCGTCCTCGATCAGGATGGCGACCTTGCCGTCGGCAGGCGGTTCGACCGTCACGAACACCCGGCCGCCGCCGTATTTGGCGGCGTTCTCGATGAGGTTGCCCAGCATTTCGTCCAGGTCCTGGCGTTCGACGCGGACCTGCGCCTGCTTGTCCCCGGCAATGTCGATCGTGACCTTGTCATAAAGGGTGGTGACCGCCCGCTCGACCGCCTCCACGCTTGCCCAGACCGTCGCCCGGGCCTGGGCGGAGGCGCGGCGGCCGATGGCGCGCGCGCGGGCGAGGTGATGGTCGACCTGCCGCCGCATGACCGAAGCTTCGCGGATCACCGTCCGATCCAGGTCGTCGCTGTGCGCCGTCGCGGCGTTGGTGATCACGGTCAGCGGAGTCTTGAGGGCGTGGGCGAGGTTGCCCGCATGGCGCCGGGCTTCCTCGGCCTGCGCTTCGCTATGGGCGAGAAGCTCGTTGATCTCGTCGACCAGCGGGCTGACTTCGCGGGGGAAATCTTCGGAGATTCGGGTTTGCGTTCCCGACCGGATGGCGACGACTTCGCGCCGCACGCGCCTCAGCGGCCATAGCCCGTAAATCGCCTGGAGCGCGGCAAGCACCAGCAGGCCCAGCCCGAGGATGGCGAAGCTGCGGATCAGCGTGGTTCTTAGTTCGCGAATCTGGCCGTCGATCGCGTCGCGCGACTGGGCGACCTGAAAGCGCCAGCGAACCTGGCTTCCGGGAAGAATCACGTCGCGCTCCAGGATGCGCAGCGGCTCGCCCTGGAATTCGAAGCTGTCGCGCTTGTGAAGTTCGATGTCCTGGTGATTTCCGTCCGCTTCCAGCCGGCGGTCCCACAGCGAACGCGACGGAAAGGTTTCCTGGCCTTTGCCGCTGATCTGGAAATAGGCGCCCGAATAAGGCTCGAGGAAACGCTGGTCCGCGGGCGGACGGGTGAAGCGCACCTCTCCGTCGGGTCCGATTTCCGACGCGGCGATCATCGCGTTCAGAACATATTCGAGCTGCTGGTCGAAATTGTCGACGATCGAGCGCGACAGGACCCGGTCGAGCGCATAGCCGCCGATCAGCAACAGCAGTCCAATCCAGATCGCCGCGACCACGATCATGCGCCGCGTCAGCGATCCGCCGCGGTGCTCCCTGACCTTCACCGCCTCCGCCTGGGGGGCGGCGTCGTTCAAGCGCCGGGATCCTCGAG
>CBFGLY010000251.1:0-2570 GCA_965649725.1 uncultured Sphingomonas sp. | reverse complement strand
GTGCACATCTTGATGCGCAGGTCGTCCTTGTTGTCGACGTCCCAGGCCGACGCATGACAGACGACTTCCCGATCGCGCGGGCGGGTGATCTGGCTGCGATCCCAGAAGCTGGCCGGCAGCGGCGCGAAGCCTAGCGAGGTGTAGAAGCCTTCGCCCGCCTTCACCATTTTGACCGGGTCGTATTTCTTGGCCTTGAGCAGGTCTTCGACATCATAGCCGACATTGCCGGCCCCCTTCGGCGCGACGATGTCGTAGATGTTGCCCCATTCCTGAGCCCACATATTGCCGAGCAGGTCGGCGCGGATCGGACCGGTGGCGGGCTGGACGGCGTTGCCATATTTCTCGTTCAGCTTGGTCCGGGTGTAGCAGTGCAGGTCGTTGTAGAGCGGCTGAACCTCGCTCCACAGCCGGTCGTACATGGCCGAGAATTCCTGCGGGCTCATGTCGTAGTTGGAGCGCCACATCGCGCCCGTGTCCGCATAGCCGAGCTCCTTGGCGCCGGCGTTCGCGATCTCGACCATGCGCGTATAATCGTTGCGCATCGGGCGGCCGACATTCTCGTGCCAGCTTTGCCAGATTTCCTTCAGCTCGGCGGGATTGCGTAGCGTTCCCATCAGCGCTTCCGCATCGTCCCCGGTGATGACCTTGCCGTTATGGGTGGCCCTGCCCTTGCCGTAGGTCGACTGCAGCCGGGTCGTGATGGTGTTGAGCTCGGCTGCCGCGCCGGGCGTCGTCGGAGCTGCCAGGACCAGGGCTCCGCGAAGGATGTTGAGCTTGCGCGACGTGTCGAAGTCGAGGCCCTGGACCTGCGCATAGCGAGCCGCTTCGGACGCGTAGCGAACGCCCTTCTCCGTGCCGATCGTTCCGAAATAAGCGGCGAGCGCATCCGTGTCGTCGTTGATGTAGGTCGAGTTGACCCAGGCTGCCCGGCCGCCGATCACGCTGAGGTCGAAGAGATCCTTTTCGACCGCGGCGATGAAGGCCCGCGCTCCTTCCGGAGTCATCGGATAGGCCGCGGCTGCCGGCGCGTCGGTGGTGCCCGGCGTGTCGTTGGCGGTGACCGGCGCATCGGCGGCCATCTGGGCGGGCGGCGTGGCGGCGCAACCGGCAAGGGCCAGCGCGGCAAGCGATACGGAGGCGGCGAGTTTCATCAAGGCAGGGCTCCTCGTCCTGGAACATTTATCTTTTTCGCGTGGTGACTTGGTGGGACGATGATCGCCCAAGGTCAAGGCGCGGACAGAAATTCCGCTAGGGCAGCACCGAATTCCGGCTTGGTGACGCTGGACATGTGGGTTCCGGGGATCGGGACATATTCGGCATCGGGCAGTGCCTCGGCCAGCTTCTCCGCCGACCCGTTATCATGGTCATCCGTGCCGCACAGGACCATGGTCGGCATGGTGAAAGCGGCCAGCCACTCGTCCCTTGCATCGGTGAAGGTTGGAAGGAGAAGCTTCGCCGCCTCCCGGTCCACCTTCATCGTCTTCATGAACTGGATGGCCAGCCAATGCTTGTCGCCGCGGCTGGCGCTATCCGCCAGGTCGATAGCGTCGAGGAAGAAATCCTTGCGCCTGAGCCAGCCGGTCAGTCCTTCAAGGCCCATCCCCGCCAGCACCGCCCGGCGCGGCTTGAGGCCCTCGCCGACCGCCTGGACGGTCGTCCTGGCCCCCAGCGAGAATCCGCCGAGATCATATTCCTCGAGACCGAGATGGGCGATCAGCTCCTCCAGGTCGCGTCCCAAGATGCCGGGCGAATATTTACCGGGATCGTGCGGCTTCCCGCTCAGGCCATGGGCGCGAAGGTCGGGCATGATGATCCGGAAACCGCGCGAGGCCACCGCTTCCGCCGCCCCGAACTTGATCCAGTTGGTGACGCCGTCGCTGAATAGTCCGTGGACTAGCACGACGGGCCGACCCTCGCCCATCTCACGATAGGCGAGTTCAACTCCGTCGGAAGCGGTCCAGCGATAAATGGAAAAACTCGTCACCGGCTCCCCCTAGCCGTTCGTGTCGAGCGAAGTCGAGACACGCGGGCGCCGGGTCAGTCCGGCATCTTGCCGGTGGCGGCAACCCATTTGTCGACCAGCTTCTGATATTCGTCGGTCCGATATTCCGGCAGGCCTTCGGTATTCAGCCAAGCGCGATGCATGCTCTCCGCCCCGAAGTGATGCTTGGGCGTGAATGGCGACGGATCATCGAACGCGGCCACCGTCAGGTCCATCTTGTCGGCATCCTGCTTGAACATGAAGCCGAGCGAGGTCCCGCATTTGGAGCAGAAGGGGCGCTTTGCGATCGGAGAGCTGTCGTACCAGTCCGGCTCGCCGTTCCAGCGAACAGCATCGAGGTCCGCATTGACGAAGGCGATGGAAACGGAACCCGTCGAGCGTTGGCACATGCGGCAATGGCAGAGATAGGCTTCGTCGGGCTTGACCTCGGCCTCGAAGCGCACCGCTCCGCATGCGCAGCCGCCCGGCATCGCCGCCATTGTCAGGCCGCTTTCTGCAGATGCCGCCGGCCGAGCAGCTCGGCGATCTGGACGGCGTTGAGCGCCGCGCCCTTGCGGAGGTTGTCGCT
>CBFGLY010000250.1:0-2579 GCA_965649725.1 uncultured Sphingomonas sp. | reverse complement strand
CCGTGTTTTCGCCGTGAGAGGGCGACGTCCTAGACCGCTAGACGAAGGGGCCATGGCCTGGCTGGCGCGGGCGCCCCTATGGTGGCTCTTGTCCCGCTAGTCAATCAGGCGCGTGCCGATTGCCGCCGGTCGGCATCCTCTTCCAAAAATTGCAGGCAATGGGCGGCGATGCGTTCCGCGGAGCGGCCGTCGCCGAACGGCAGGCACGGCCGCGACATTCGGCGAAGCTCCGCCGGATTGTCCCTCAGCCTTGTCACCGCGCCAACGATGCGGGCCGCGTCGGTCCCGACCAGCTGCATCGATCCGGCGTCGATTCCTTCGGGGCGCTCGGTCTTGTCCCGTAGCACCAGCAGCGGAACGCCGAGCGCCGGCGCTTCTTCCTGCATTCCCCCGGAATCGGAAAGGACCAGGCTCGCGCTTCGCATGGCGCCGACGACCGCCGCGTGCGACATTGGAGGCAGCAGCCGGATCAGGCGCTTTCCGCCCATCAGCTCGATCATCGTCCCGGTGACCGTCGGATTGGGCGGAAGGACGACGTCGCTCGCGATTCCATCGTCGGCCAGGGCGCTCAGCGCGGTCGCGAGCTCGACCAGGCCCGCGCCCCAATTCTCGCGTCGATGACAGGTCACCAGCAGGCGAAAGCGCCTCCGCGGCAGCCAGGCGCTCCGCCGGCGCGCCGGCAGCGGCCCGACCAGCGCCGCCAGCGCGTCGATCCCGCTGTTGCCGGTGACCGCGATCTCGCCGCCGGCCTTCTCCCGGCGAAGGTTGAGCGCATTCGCCTGCGTCGGCGCGAACAGCAGGTCCGCCAGCCGGTCGATCGCGACGCGATTTTCCTCCTCGGGCCAGGGATGCGCGGGGTCGTGACTTCGAAGGCCGGCCTCCACATGGGCAAGCGGGATCCCGACATCTCGAGCCGCAAGCGCTCCACCGAGCGCGCTGGACGTGTCGCCCTGGACGATCAGCAACTGCGGATGAGTCATCGGCAACAGCCGCCGCAAGGCCGCCCGCACGAGATCGGCGTGCAGCATCGGGTCGGGCTGGCCCGGGCAGTGCAGCGGGGTTGCTTCGAAATCCGCCAGGCCGTGATCCGACAGCTCGAGGCCCGGGTGCTGGCCCGTGACGATCAGCCGCGGAAACTCGCCCGCCGCTGCAAGGGCGTGGGCGACAGGACTAAGCTTGATGGCTTCGGGACGCGTTCCGATGACAAGCGCAATGCGAGACTGGCGCAGCTTTCCCCCTAGCTTCGGCTCATCCGTTTTCGCGCATCTTCGCTCCAATCGCAAGCAAAGCCGAGGAAAGCGCTGGACAAGGGAGCGCTGCGTGGCCCAATCATTGAGGCGGGGAAACGAATTGGCAACCAAGCAACCATCGGTGGACGGCCTGCTCGTCGCGCAGATCACCGACCTTCATATCGGCTTCGATCGCGGCAATCCGCACGAGCTGAACGTCCGCCGGCTGAACCTTGTCATCGACCAGCTCGATGCGATGCAGCCGCGCCCCTCGCTGCTGCTTGTGACGGGCGACCTGGTCGAAAACGGCGACGACCTTGACGCCTATCGCCATATGAAGGCGCTGCTCGGGCGGTGGCGGGGGCCGGTCCTATGGGCCGTCGGCAATCACGACGATCGAACGTCGTTCCAGACCGCGCTTCCGGAGGTTCCGGCCGACGCGAACGGCTTCGTCCAATATGAAATGGACCATGGCGGCGTTCGCTGGCTGGTGCTCGACACGCTCGATCCGGGGCGGCACGGCGGGACGATCTGCACGAAGCGCGCCGCCTGGCTCAAGGCGCGGCTCGCCGAGCGCAAGAGCGTCCCGACGATCATCGTCCTTCACCATCCGCCGGTCGACACCGGGATCGACTGGATGAGCGCCCTGAGCTGCGAAGACTGGGTGAAGCGGCTGGAGCGCGTGGTGAAGCCCGCGAAGCAGGTGGTCGGGATGATCGCGGGCCATGTGCACCGCCCGATCGCCACAAGCTTCGGCGGAAAGCCGCTGGTCGTATGCCCGTCGACCGCCCCCTGGGTCGCGCTCGACCTGGAGGACATCGACCCCCGGCGTCCCGACGGACGCGCGCTCATCTTGGGTGACGCGCCCGCGTTCGCGCTGCATTATTGGAACGGCGAGCGGCTGCTCACCCATTTCGACGTTGCCGGTCCGCGCAATGTGCTGGCCAGCTACGACGACAATCTTCAGCCGATGATCCGCGATTTCATCCGCGAACGGGGAACCGGCTGACCCTAGCGGAAATTGTCGGCGTAGGCCTGGATCTTGAGGCTTTCCGGCGGCGCCGGCACGAGATGGACGGTGAAGCCCTTGCGCCGCGCATAGTCGAGCGCTTCTTCCTTCGTATCGAAGCTGAGCCGGACCTGGGTGTTGGTATCGCCCGATCCCGACCAGCCGGTCAGGGGATCGGGGCGCTGAGGCTGCACCCGCTCGAATTCCAGCGTCCATTTCCCGTCCCTGGCTCGGCCCGACTGGGTCGTTCGGCGGGAAACTTCGATGATGCGCGCGACGGTCATGGGCGCGAATTGGCGCAGCGGCGGCCGGGAATCAAGAGGAAGCCTTCTTGGTGCGCA
>CBFGLY010000249.1:0-2580 GCA_965649725.1 uncultured Sphingomonas sp. | reverse complement strand
GGAGGCGGCGGGGGCGGAGGCGGCGGGGGCGGCGGTTCGGCCGCTCCGCCGAAGTTGAAGATCAGGCTCGCCAGCAAGCTGTGCGACCGGAACCTCTGCTCGAAGTCGGTGAAGACCAGGGCGTTGGTGGTCACGTCCGTAACCACCGGAGCGCCGGCTGCGTCCGTGCCGGTGACCGTTTCCGGATTGCCGGCAAGGGCAACGCCAACGTCATCCGCGAAGTCGAGCTTGCCCGTGCGGAAGTAGCGATACTTCAGGCCCAGGTCGATGTTCGGGCTGATCGCATAGCGGATGCCGGCGATCAGCTGCCATGCCCATGCGCTATCCTTTTCGCCGGCAAACTTCACGCGAGCGCGGCCGAAACCGCCGCCGCCGTAGAAGGACAGGCCGTCATCGTCGCCGAAGTCGACCAGGGCGTTGATCATCCCCGACAGGACCGAAGCACGGCCATCGAGGTCGAAGTCTTCGGACGTCAGGGGGGCGAGCGGACCGACGGTGTCGGGCGCAACGTCGGCGTCGGGCCGGTTGAGGCCGGCATTCAGGTCGTTGACGAAGCTGTCGTCAACTTCGATCTCATCGAGCTTGGCGCGCTTCCAGCCGAGTTCGCCCTCGATCCGGAACATGCCGAAATCGTAGCCGATGATGGCGTCGAGATCGATGCCGCGCTTATAGTCGATGCCGAACGCATTATCCTCGTCGAAGTCCGCCGGGCCCGCGATCGGCGGCGTCGTCGCGACCGTCTGGGTGGTCGTGAAGTCAACCGCTACGTCCCCGTCCTGATCCTTCGGGAACAGGATGCCGCCCTCAATGCCGGCATAAACTTGGCCATCACGCGCATAGGCGGGTGATGCAATTGCTGTCACCGCCGCAGCGGCCAATAAATACTTCTTCATGCAAATTCCCCTTTTGGCTGATTTGCTCTCCTCCAACACTGCAGTTTTGGGAAGGTTTCACGCCATTTTCCGGGCCGCAATCTTTGGCGATTATCTGTGGCAATTCGGCAACAGAGCAGGTGCGGACGATCGGGTGATTGCAAAATAGTTGGGGAACGCGGTTGAACTGTGGCTGGCAGCTAGGGTTAATATAGGGGCGTGTAAGGAACTGGATGTGAAGCAAAATCCTGCGAAAAGCGCTGGTTGACGCGTCACTGGGGTGAACGCAGCTGGTTCTGGAGTTGACGCGCCGCTCGCAAATATTGGGGAAACGTAGTGATCTCGCAGACCTGCCGACTAGCTCTTCTCGCTGCCGTTATCGGCGCCAACCCTGCCTATGCTAAGAAGCAGCCGCCGCCTGCGCCCGCCCCCATTCCTGCGATTGTGCGCAATTACACCCCGGTCGATCGCTTCTACTCGGCGCGAAAGGATGCGCTCCTGTGGATGTCCAACCGTGAGGCTCAGGTCGCACTGCTCCAATTGTTGCGCGACGCGCCCATCGACGGTTTCACGCGCGGGCCGGCACTGGCGGCCCAGATCGAAGCGGCAATCGCTACTGCCCAGACTGGCAGTGCAGCAGCCGCAGCCAGCGCCGACCGGATGATGTCCCAGGCTCTGATCGACTATGTCCAGTCGCTCTACGTTCCGATTCCGGGCATGACCTATGGCGCAGATTGGGTGCGTCCCAAATCGCCGACCGGTGAATCGATCCTTGCCTCGGCAGCACGGGCACCATCGCTTGCCGCTCACGTAAGTCAGGTCTGGAACCTCAACCCGGTCTATGCGCAGCTGCGTCAGGCTGCACTGGAAGAGGCCAAGCTTCCGAATGGCGGACAGTCGGCGCGTCTTGCACTGAACCTGCCGCGCGCGCGCTTCAAATCGCCGTCGAACAAGTTCGTGCTGGTCGACATCGCGTCAGCCCGGCTTTGGATGTACGAAAACGGCGTTCCGGTGGATTCGATGAAGGTCGTTGTCGGCAAGAACGAAGTCGACAAGAGGACCGGGGCCAACTTGCGGACGCCGATGCTGGCCGGTGTGATGTATTACACCATCTACAACCCCTATTGGCATATGCCTGATCATCTGACCGTCAACATGGCGAAGGCGGCGCTCGCGATCGGGCCGGTCAAGGCGCTGGCGGGCAACAAATATGAGGTCGTCGATGGCTGGACCGCCAATCCGACGATCCTGGACCCGACCTCGGTCGACTGGAAAGGCGTTCTCGCCGGCACGGTTCATGTGAAGCTTCGCCAGAAGCCGACCGGTGCAAATTCCATGGGCAAGATGAAGTTTCCGTTCGACAACGGGCTGGGCATCTATCTCCACGATACGCCGCACAAGGAGTATTTTGCCAAGGCTGATCGCACGCTCAGCAATGGTTGCATTCGCCTTGAGCGGGCTGCCGATTTCGGAACCTGGCTGATGGGACGCCCGGCGAAGCCGGAAAGCACGTCGGCGGAGCTGACCGTGCAATTTCCGCAGGGCGTGCCGATTTACGTCACCTATCTGACGGCGCTGCCGGACACCGGCAAGGATGCCGGCAAGATCGCTTACAACAAGGACGTATATGGCTGGGATGCCCGGTCGCCGCTGACGACCCAGACCGCCGCTGCGGCCGGCGCCGGGTCGGGATTGTAAGCTCGAGACG
>CBFGLY010000248.1:0-2595 GCA_965649725.1 uncultured Sphingomonas sp. | reverse complement strand
CATTCAAATCCTTTGCATGTCGAAAATCGGGTTGGCGGCTCATAGCGGCAGAGCGGGACGATGAAAAGGCGGGCGGCCTAGCCGATTGTCAGGACGGTCGAACCCGTCGTTTCCCGCGCTTCCAACGCCCGATGCGCCTCGGCCGCTTGCGAGAGCGGGAAACGCTGGCCGATATCGATCCTCACTTTGCCGCTGCGGACCATGTCGAACAGCGCCGATGCCGATTGTTCCAGCTCGCCGCGTTTGGCGATGTAGTCGAACAGCGTCGGACGGGTCAGGAACAGCGAGCCCTTCTGCGCAAGCAATCCCGGCGCGAACGGCTCGATCGCGCCTGACGACTGGCCGAAGCTGACCAGCAGCCCGCGCTTCTGCAGGCAATCGAGCGAGCGCAGGAAGGTGTCCTTGCCCACCGAGTCATAGACGACGGGCACCTTGGCGCCGCCGGTGAACTCGTCGACCAGCGCCACGAAATCCTGGGTCTTGTAGAGAATGGGATGGTCGCATCCGTTGGCGCGGGCCAGCTCGGCCTTCTCCTCGGTTGAAACCGTCCCGATGACCGTCGCGCCCAGGGCCGATGCCCATTGGCACAGGATCAGACCGACGCCGCCCGCTGCCGCATGGACCAGGATGGTTTCGCCGGCCTTCAGCGGACGCACGCGGTTGATCAGCATGTCGACCGTCATGCCCTGCAGCATCATCGCCGCCGCCTGCTCGTCGCTGATGTCGTCGGGTAGCTTCACCAGCCGGTCGGCCGCGATCAGCCGCTGCTCGGCATATCCGCCAATGGGGCCTGCGTAGGCGGCGCGATCTCCTGGCCGCAGCGTTTCGACGACGGGGCCGATGCTCTCGACGATTCCGGCGCCCTCCACTCCCGGCGTGAAGGGCAGGGACTGCGGATAGAGGCCGCTACGGTGATAGACATCGATGAAGTTGAGGCCCACGGCAGTCTGGCGGAGGCGAACCTGGCCAGGCCCGGGGGCGCCGACTTCTACATCCTCCCAGCGCATTGCCTCGGGGCCACCGGTTTCGTGAATGCGGATTGCTTTGGTCATATCGTCTCCGGATAAAAAAGGCCCCGCCGCGACTTCATGTCGGGCGGGGCCGATTTCAACCGGCGGACGGTTGGCGATTACATCGCCGACTGGCCGGCCAGCGCCGCGAGCAGCAGCAGCGCGACGATGTTGGTGATCTTGATCATCGGATTGACGGCCGGGCCCGCCGTATCCTTGTACGGGTCGCCCACGGTGTCGCCGGTGACCGCGGCCTTGTGAGCCTCCGATCCCTTGCCGCCGAAATTGCCGTCCTCGATATATTTCTTGGCATTGTCCCATGCGCCGCCGCCCGAGGTCATCGAGATGGCAACGAACAGGCCCGAGACGATGACGCCCAGCAGCAGTGCGCCGACCGCGGCGAGGCCCTGATTGCGGTCGCCCGCGACGAAGCTGATGCCGAAGAAGACGACGATCGGGGCCAGCACCGGAAGCAGCGACGGGATGATCATCTCCCGGATCGCCGCCTTGGTGACCAGGTCGACCGTGCGCGCATAGTTGGGGCGAACCGACCCATCCATGATGCCCGGATTGTCGCGGAACTGGCCGCGGACTTCCTCGACCACCGCGCCGCCCGCGCGGCCGACGGCGGTCATGCCCATTGCTCCGAAGAGGTAAGGCAGAAGCGCGCCGAGCAGCAGGCCGACGATGACGTAGGGGTTCGACAGGCTGAACAGCGAGTTGAGGTCGGCGGTGACCCCGATCTCGCTGCCGAATTCCTGGAGGTCGGCGGTATAGGCGCCGAACAGCACCAGCGCGGCCAAACCGGCCGAACCGATTGCATAGCCCTTGGTCACGGCCTTGGTGGTGTTGCCGACCGCGTCGAGCGCGTCCGTACGGTTGCGGACTTCGTCCTCGAGCCCCGACATTTCGGCGATTCCGCCGGCGTTGTCGGTGACCGGACCATAAGCGTCGAGCGCGACGACCATGCCGGCCAGCGCAAGCATCGCCGAGGCGGCGAAGGCCACGCCAAGCGGCCCCGCCAGCTGGAAGCTGACGATCACGCCGGCGATGATGACGATGGTCGGAAGCGCGGTCGATTCCAGGCTGATCGCCAGGCCCTGGATGACGTTGGTGCCGTGGCCGGTCTGGCTGGCCTTGGCGATCGACTTCACCGGGCGATAGTTGGTGCCGGTGTAATATTCGGTGATCCAGACGATCAGCGCGGTGACGGCCAGGCCGACGAAGCTGACCCAGACGAGGTTGATCGCCGGGAAGCTGAGGCCCGAGCTGGTCGTGATCGTCTGGTTGAGATCGCCGAGCGCATAGGTCGCGGCGAACCAGATCGCCGGGACGGCGAGGATCGTGGCGGTCCAGAAGCCCTTGTAGAGGGCCCCCATGATCGACTCTTTCTTGCCGAGACGGACCATGTAGGTGCCGATGATCGAGGTGATGATGCAGACGCCGCCGATCAGCAGCGGAAGGCTCATCAGCGGCAGGAGCAGCGGCGACGCGCCGATCGCCAGTGCGACGGTGACCATGGTGATGCCGACGGTGACGACATAGGTTTCGAACAGGTCGGCGGCCATGCCGGCGCAGTCGCCGA
>CBFGLY010000247.1:0-2600 GCA_965649725.1 uncultured Sphingomonas sp. | reverse complement strand
CGGATCGGCGAGGCGCTCGCCAATTTCCTCAGGGAAAATTTCCTGATCGCACCGGTCGTGGCCC
Source organism: uncultured Sphingomonas sp. (assembly GCA_965649725.1). Lineage (GTDB taxonomy): Bacteria > Pseudomonadota > Alphaproteobacteria > Sphingomonadales > Sphingomonadaceae > Sphingomicrobium. The sequence continues at coordinate 2,536 of CBFGLY010000247.1, read as the reverse complement.
GGCGGATGCGCAACATCGACCTGGCCGGCGCCGCGGGACGCTTCCTGCAGGCGCCCCACGGCGAGGAGACGCGAATCCGGAGGGGTGCGAGCCGGCTTATCGCCGACCTGTTCGAGAGCCTCGACGATGAGCGGCTCGGCGGCCTGGTCAAAAGCTCCATCGCCAATCGCATCCGCAAGATGGAGGTGTCGCCGCTGCTCGGCCATGCGCTGGCGTCGGCGATCAACGAGGACCGGCATGTGCCGATGCTGGAGGCCGCGATCCGCTGGACCGCCCGGGCGCTCGACGCCAATGAGGGGCTGATCCGCGACATGGTGCACAAGCGGGCGAACTGGGTATTGAAACTCGCCTCGCTCGACACCAAGCTGGCCGACGCGATCGTCGACGGGCTTCGCAAGCTGACGGCCGACATGCACACCGACCCGGCCCATCCGGTGCGGATCAAGATCGAGGAAGCGCTCGCTCAGCTTGCCAACGATCTCCAGACAAAACCGGAAACGCGCGAGCGGGTCGAGGCGATGAAGCTGGAGCTGCTCGAAAACAGGTCGGTTTCGCTATGGCTCGACACGCTCTGGCAAAAGGGCCGCGAAGCGATGATCCGCGCCGCGCGCAACCCGGACGCCGCGATGGCGGGGAAGCTCGGCGAAGTTCTGAAGTCGATGGGCCACAGCCTGGAGCAGGACGCCCGGATGAAGCGCGCCATCAACCAGTTCGCCCGGCGGGCCGTGTCCGGCATGGCCGCCAGCTACGGCTCCTCGATCGTCAAGCTGGTCAGCGAGACGGTTCGCGGCTGGGACGCCCGGACGATCACCGCTCGCCTGGAATCCGCGGTCGGCCGCGACCTTCAATATATCCGAATCAACGGAACGCTGGTCGGCGGCCTGGTCGGATTGACGCTCCATGCGTTGGACAATTTGTGAGCCTTGATGCCGACGAATTGGCCGAAATGGCCCGCAACCGGGGGCTGAAACTGGTCCGCTCGCGCGTGAGGACGCCGGGCAAGCGAGGCTTCGGCAAGTTCGGCCTCGAAGATGCGAGCGGCAAGCCGGTGCTGGGCCTGGACGGCAAGCGACCGAATGCGAAAGCCGAGGAGATCGAGGCATTCCTGCGCAAGGGAGCGGTATCGGACTGGGCAAAATCCGCTGGTCAACCGGCGCCGAAGTCCGTTCGCAAGCCAAAGCGAAAGGCCGAGCCTCCGCCGCCGCCCAAGCCGGCCATTCGCGAGGCGAAGCCGGCGGACGCCGCCCGGATATCCGACCTCATGGCGCTCCTAGGCCATGAGACAAGCGCGGCGGGCGTTCGCAAGCGGCTGCGGGCCATCGAGGCGCCCACGCTTGTTGCGACCCTTGGCAAGGAAGTGGTCGGCCTGTGCGGGCTTGCCATCCAGACGCACATCCATCGCGAAAAGCCCGTCGGGAGGATTACGATCCTCATCGTCGAGGAAAAGGCGCGCGGCCAGGGCGTGGGACGAATGCTTGTCGATGAAGCAGTGCAGCGCTTAGCCAACGCCGGGTGCGGAATGGTGGAAGTCACCAGCAATCGACGGCTCGAAAAGGCCCATGACTTCTACCGGCATGTCGGGTTCGACGAGACGAGCCGGCGCTTCGTGAGGAAGCTTTAGTCGCGGGCTTTGACTTCCCGATCGGCAGGCACCATCTTCCAAACATGGCCATCCATAGCGCCTTCCGACGTTTCACCGTCCATGCCGGGCAAATTCCCGCGCGAGCCCTGCCCCGGCCCTGACGATCGCTGGGGCCGGGGGTTCTGACCTGGCAATTTTCAAATTCAGAGGAAGAAATGGACGCTTTTTCCGGCGGCCACGCGCGGCCGCCCATCCATCTTATCGACGTGGAATCCGACATCGTCGGCGATCTGGCACTGCGGGCCGAGCATGAGCATCCGGTTGTCGCGGCCATGTTGCTCGCTGAAATAGACCGCGCCGAATTGCACAAGGAATCGACTCTTCCCGAAGGCGTCGTGACGCTGGGCGCGGAGATCGATTTCGTGGACGAAAGAAGCATGCAGAAACGGACGGTGCGCCTGGTCCTGCCTGGAGAGGCCAATATCGCGCTCGGCCGGATCTCGATCCTGACCCCCGTGGGAGCAGCCCTCTACGGACTGTCGGCGGGCCAGTCGATCGATTGGCCGGACCTTGGCGGCCAGGAGCGGCGCATTCGGATTATCGGGGTCCGGCCCCCGCCGAAGCCCGAGGGCGAGATCGCGAACTAGCCCGCGCTGACCCGCTCGATCGTCGCGCCGACCGCGCTCAGCTTTTCCTCGAGCCGCTCATAGCCCCGGTCGAGGTGGTACACGCGCAGCACCTCGGTTTCGCCCTCGGCCGCGAGCCCCGCCAGGATCAGGCTCATCGATGCGCGCAGGTCGGTCGCCATGACCTGCGCGCCGGTCAGTTCCTTGACGCCATGCACGATGGCGGAGCGACCGCGCACGTCCACTTCCGCCCCCATCCGGCGAAGCTCCGGTACGTGCATGTAGCGGTTTTCGAAGATGGTCTCCTCAAGGAAGCTCTCGCCCTCCG
>CBFGLY010000246.1:0-2620 GCA_965649725.1 uncultured Sphingomonas sp. | reverse complement strand
GGCCAGGCGCGCTTCAGCTCCCAGGCGGCGCGGGGCGGGGTGCAGCAGTCGTGGCGGCCCTGGACGATCACTCCGGGGATTCCGCGCAGCTTTTCGGCGCCTTTGAGCAGCTGGCCTTCCTCCAGCCAGCCCTTGTTCGCCATATAATGATTTTCGATCCGGGCGATGGCGATGGCGTGCTGGTCCTCGGTGAATTCGGCGATCATCTCCGGGTCGGGAAGCAGCGTGACGGTGAGGCCCTCCCAGGTGCTCCACGCCTTGGCGGCGCGAAGCTTGGTCGCCTCGTCGTCGCAGGTCAGCAGCCGGCGATAGGCGCCGACCAGGTCGCCGCGCTCGTCCTTCGACACGACCGAGACGAAATCGTCCCAGCCCTCAGGATAAAGTTCCGACGCTCCATATTTATAGAGCCAGTCGATCTCGCCCTGGCTGAACAGGAAGATGCCGCGAAGGATCAGCTCGGAGACGCGCTCCGGGTGGGTCTGGGCGTAGGCCAGGCTCAGCGTCGAGCCCCAGCTTCCCCCGAACACCATCCATTTTTCGACTCCGCACATGCGCCGCAGCCGTTCGATATCCTCGACCAGGTGCCAGGTGGTATTGGCATTGAGGTCGGCGTGCGGCGTGGACCGGCCGGCGCCGCGCTGGTCGAACAGCAGCACGTCATATTTCGCCGGGTCGAACTGGCCGCGATGGTTGGTGCTGATGCCCGCTCCGGGGCCGCCGTGAAGGAAGGCCGCGGGCTTGCCGCCCGGCGTTCCGCACCGTTCCCAATAGAGCGAATGGCCGTCGCCCACGTCGAGCATTCCCGACGCATAGGGTTCGGTGATGGGGTATAAGGTGCGGCGTTGGCTATCGGTCATGAGTCCCCCCTTACGGCGAAAATGCGCCGTTCGGAAATGCCGGGGCCTGGTCCGCTATTCGGTTGCCCTGGTCCCCGCCGCTCCGCTGCCCTTGGCGGCTAGAAGCTATATTCCTCGTAGACGCGACTGACGTCGCCGTTCCAGTCGCCATGATAGCGGTCGAGCAGGCGGTCGGCGAAGGTCTTGCCGCTGGCCACCACGTCGCGCAAGGGATCGAGGAAGCCGCCTTCACTGTCGCCCGCGGCGTTCATCTCGGCGCGGTCGGTGAGGCCGGCCGAGGCGATTTCCAGGACTTCCCCGGCAAGATCGCGAACCGTACCGCCGCCGGGCACGGCCGCATCGAGCGCCTGCCTGGGCACGGCATGGCGCAGCGCTTCGCGTTCCTCGATCGACCAATGCTTTACCCGGTCCCAGGCGGCATCCAGGGCCGGCTGGGAATAGAGCAGGCCGACCCAAAGTGCCGGCAGGGCGCAGATGCGGCCCCATCGCCCGCCGTCCGCGCCCCGCATCTCGAGGAAGCTTTTCAGGCGGACCTCCGGGAAGGCGGTCGACAGATGGTCGGTCCAGTCGGCCAGCGTCGGCTTTTCGCCGGGCAGGACCGAGAGCTTGCCGTCCAGGAAATCGCGAAAGCTCAGGCCTGCCGCATCGACATAGCGCCCGTCGCGGAACACGAAATACATCGGCACGTCGAGCGCATAGTCGCAGTAACGCTCATAGCCGAAGCCATCCTCGAACACGAACGGCAGCATGCCGGTCCGGGCCGGGTCGGTGTCCTCCCAGATATGGCTTCGAAAGCTCTTGTAGCCATTCGGCTTGCCGTCCGTGAACGGCGAGTTGGCGAACAGCGCGGTGGCGACCGGCTGGAGCGCCAGGCCGACCCGGAATTTCTTCACCATGTCCGCCTCGCTCGAATAGTCGAGGTTGGTCTGGATGGTGCAGGTCCGAAGCATCATGTCGAGGCCGAGGCCGCCGACCCGGGGCATGTGGCGGGCCATGATCGCGTAGCGGCCCTTCGGCATCATCGGCAGGTCGGCCCGGCTCTTGTCCGGCCACATGCCAAGCCCGAGGAAGCCAAGGCCGAGCCGGTCGCCGACCGCTTTCACCTGCTGAAGGTGGCGGCCGCTTTCGGCGCAGCTTTCGTGCAGGTTGGACAGGGCCGCGCCCGACAGCTCCAGCTGCCCCGCCGGCTCCAGGCTGATGGTCCCGTCGGGCCCGGTCAGGGCGATGATCTTCCCTTCTTCCTCGACCGGCCGCCAGCCATATTCGGTGAGGCCGGTGAGCAAGTCGCGGATGCCGCCCGGCTCGTCCCACGAAGGTGCGCGATGATCGCTCAGCCGATAGACGAATTTCTCATGCTCGGTGCCGATCCGCCAGGCGTCCTTCGGCTTCTCGCCGCCGGCAAAAACCGACAGCAGGTCGTCGCGGCTCTCGATGAGCGGGCTGGCTGAAAGATCGGTACGCGTGGTCATTCAACTGGCCCCCTGGAGCGGCGCGACGCGCGCCGGCGCCGCATATGGTGGCCTTTCGAAACTATTGCCAGTCCCCAACGGCCGCCATCCAGGACGCTACGGCGGCGAGCGCAGCCGTTTCCGCGCGGAGGATGCGGGGGCCGAGGCTGATCGGAATGGCATTGGGCACGGATCGGATCGCTTCGGCTTCGCCCGGCGTGAAGCCGCCTTCGGGTCCGGTCAGGATTAGCGCCGGGCCAGGGTTGAACGCCGCCGCGGCAGGCTGGCCGCCGGTCTCGTCGGCGAAGTAGAGGC
>CBFGLY010000245.1:0-2655 GCA_965649725.1 uncultured Sphingomonas sp. | reverse complement strand
GCGACCCTCTGCTCCCAAAGCAGATGCGCTACCAGGCTGCGCTACTCCCCGACTTGGGCAGCGCCCCTAGCAGCGGCCGAACTGGCGCGAAAGGCTAATTCGCCTTGTTGCCGTCCGTGTCGACATCCACGTCGACATCGACATTGTCGGCCTTGTTTTCGACCTTGTCGGCGGTTTCCTGCACGTCGTTGGAGACTTTGCCGGCCAGGTCCTCGGCGGTGTTGGCGGCGTCGGCGATGCCTTCTTCCGCGACATCCTGATTATATTCGACCGTCACCTGGTCGTTCTTGTCGTCCGTCGTCACCTGGCATGCGCCGAGCGCAAGCAAGGGGAGGGCTAGAAAAGTGCGCATGATCGTTCTCCGCAAGTTAGAGGCCGACGAGACTAACGCCGCTTCCCGCGTTTCGGCTCCTCGATGCCTCCGGACAGCACCGCCAAGACGGCCGTCCAGGCGGCGACATTCTGGCGAAGCTGGGCGGGGTCGACCTTGTCGAGCGTGTCGTCAGGCGTGTGATGATAATCGAAGTAGCGCGTGCCATCCTGGCTGAGTCCCACGCCGGGCAGTCCGTCGCCGAGCATCGGACCGATATCGGAGCCTTCGGCTTCGTCGAACGATCCCGTCACGATCCCGAGCGGAGCGAGCGCCTTGCCGATCGCCTCTGCCTCGGCCTTGCGCGCGGCGCCCAGCTTGGAATCGACCTTCCAGATGCGGTCGGCGCCGAAATCGCTTTCGATCAGCGCGTGATGCGGCTCCTTGCCGTGCCGGGCCCGATAGTCGAGGCCGCCGAACAGCCCGACCTCCTCCGCTCCGAACCAGACGATGCGGATCGTGCGGAGCGGCCGGCCGGCGTCCATGATCCGCTTCGCAGCGGCGGCGGCAATCGCCACCCCGCTGGCATCGTCGATCGCACCCGTACCCTGGTCCCAGCTGTCCAGATGGCCTCCGACGAGGATCGGAGCCAGCGAAGGGTCGCGCCCCGGCACTTCCGCGATGACGTTGCCCGACTGGCGGGTGCCGATATTCTGGCTGACGAGCGTCAGGTGCATGGTGACGGGCTTGCCGCGCTTGAGGATGCGCATCATTTGCTCGGCATCCGGAACGGTCAACGCTCCGGCGGGAATTGGCTTTGCGCCGTCGTTGAAGGTCATCACGCCGGTATGCGGGTTGCGGTGATGATCCGTGCCGATGGAACGGACGACGATCGCTAGCGCGCCCTTTTTGGAGGCGATCGTCGGTCCCTGGCGCCGCGGAGCTCCGAACTGGCCGTATCCGGAGCCGTCCTGGTTGGCCATCATGCGATGGTCGACAAACACGATCTTGCCCCTCACTGCGCTGTCCGGCGCCGCGGTCAGCGCGTCGACACTGTCGAAGGCGACGATTTCGCCGGTGACGCCCTGCGGCCCGGTCGAAGCGCTGTTGCCGAGCGCTGTCACGACCATCTTCTGCGGGAAGGGGGCCAGGATCTCGGCGCTTTCGAAACCTCTGGTCCAGACCGGCATGTCGAACGGTTCGACCCGGACGTTGGCGAAACCCATCGCCTTCAATTTCCGGACCGCCCATTCGCGCGCACGAGCTTCGGCCTCGGTTCCGGCCAGTCTCTGGCCGACCTCGGTGGTCAGTCCTTCGGTAATGTCCCACGCATAATGATCGCTCTCCAGCGCCTTGTCGCGAAGATCCCCGATCAATTCCGGGCTGGGGATGGTCTGGGCGGCGAGGGGAGCGGCGGCGAGCAGCGTTGCTGCGACAAGAGAACGGATCATGCCCAAGGGCTAACGGCCACTGGCCGCCCTGTCACCGCCGTTCGTCGAAAATCCGTCACAAGAGGCGAAGCTGGTCGCCCTGGGGCGGCTCGAACAGGTCGCGGCGGAGCGGGAACTTGGCTTGGGGAAGGCCGTAGCGCTTTGCAGCCTTCTCGAACCGGGTTCGCAGAAGGTCGGCCCAGGGACCCTGACCGCGCATCCTGGTGAAGAAATTGGGATCGTTGTCGCGGCCGCCACGGATCGAGTTGATCGTCGCCATCACCTTGCCCGCCCGGTCGGGATAATGTTCGTCGAGCCAGGCCCGGAACAGCGGCGCCACTTCATGAGGCAGCCGGACGGGGAGCCAGAAACCGCCCCGAGCGCCGGCTTCGGCCGCAGCGGCGACGATGCTTTCGATTTCATGGTCGGTGATTTGCGGGACGACCGGGGCGATGGCGACGAAGGCAGGCACCCCCGCTTCGGTCAGCTTGCGAATTGCCGCCAGTCGCTTGCGCGGCGCAGGCGCTCGCGGCTCCAGCGTCTTGTGGATTTTCGGATCGAGCGACGTCACCGACAGAGCGACCGAAGCGATGCCGAGCTTGGCGGCAGGTCGGATGATGTCGAGATCGCGAAGGACGCGGTCCGACTTGGTGGTGATGGTGAACGGGTGTTTCGTCTCCAGCAGCAGCTCGAGTACCGATCTCGTCACCCGCCAATGTTCCTCGATCGGCTGATAGGGATCCGTGTTGGTGCCCAGCGCGATCGGCGCGACTTCATAGCCGGGGCGCGAGAGCGCGGCGTGAAGCAGCTTCGCCGCATCGGGCTTCACGAACAGCCTGCTTTCGAAGTCCACGCCGGGTGACAGGTCGTGATAGGCGTGGGTTGGCCGCGCGAAGCAATAGATGCAGCCATGTT
>CBFGLY010000244.1:0-2656 GCA_965649725.1 uncultured Sphingomonas sp. | reverse complement strand
CCGATCCTCGAGGCGGACACGACCGAGAAGCTCGTCGCCGAATATCCGGAGTTGAGCGGGAGTGACCGGCAAAAGCTTCGCGAGGTTGCGCACAGGACCTACCAGGCTGGCAGGGAGCGCCTGCTGGAAGCCGATGGACGCGCCTATGCGGAGCAGCTCAGCGTCGAGGATTTGAAGGCGATTGTGGCATTCTCCCGGACGGACGCGGCCAAACATTATCGCGATGCGATGCCGAGGATCGCGGCTTCGACAATGTCGGCGGCCGGCACGATGGATTTCAAGAAGGACGTCGTCGCCGCCTATTGCAAGGAGACCGGCAAGCTCTGCCCGGCCGAATGATCAGTGGCATTTGAAGCGATCGAACGGTTCCAGGCAGTCCTTGCAGCGCCATTGCGCCTTGCACGGGGTTGAGCCGAAGCGGCTGACCTCCTCGGTGTTGTTTGAGCCGCAGCGCGGGCAGGTCGCCGCTTTCGCCAAATCAGGTGGCGCGATGCCGTAGGCGCGCAGCTTCTCCTTGCCTTCCTCGCTGATCCAGTCGGTGGTCCAGGGCGGCGACAAGACGGTTTCGATCGCGACGTGTCGGTAGCCGGCGGCATCGAGCGCGGCGCGGATATTCTCTTCGATGAACTGGGTCGCCGGGCAGCCGGAATAGGTCGGCGTGATGACGACTTTCTCTTCCTCGACCCTGCGGACGATGCCGAGGTCGAGGATCGACACGGCGGGAATCTCCGGATCGGGAACGTCCTTCAAGACCGCCCAGATGCCGGCGACGCCCATCACACCTTCTCGAGCGCCAGCGCGATTCCCTGGCCGACGCCAATGCACATGGTCGCGAGCGCGTAGCGGCCGCCGGTGCGCTGCAACTCCTCGGTCGCGGTCAGCGCCAGGCGGGCGCCCGACATTCCCAGCGGATGGCCAAGCGCGATGGCGCCGCCATTGGGATTCACCTGCGGCGCGTCGTCGGGGATTCCGAGCTGGCGGAGAACGGCGAGGCCCTGCGCCGCGAAGGCTTCATTGAGCTCGATCACGTCCAGCTCGTCGAGGGCGATGCCGAGCCGCTTGAGCAATTTTTCGGAAGCCGGGGCAGGGCCGATGCCCATGATGCGGGGAGGAACGCCCGCCACCGCCGCTCCGAGGATCCGGGCGCGAGGGGTCAGGCCGTTGCGCTTTGCCGCGTCCTCGCTGGCGATGATCAGCGCGGCCGCGCCGTCGTTGACGCCGCTGGCATTGCCGGCGGTGACCGTGCCGTCGCCGCGAACGATGGGCCGGAGCTTGGCCAGCGCGTCGAGACTGGTCAGGCGAGGATGCTCGTCCTGGTCGACAATGAGCGGATCGGCCTTGCGCTGAGGAATGGCGACCGGGACGATCTCGGTGGCGAAGCGGCCGATCGATTGAGCCTTTGCAGCGCGCTCCTGGCTGCGCTGGGCGAAGGCGTCCTGGTCCTCGCGGCCGATCTGAAACTCCTGCGCGACATTCTCGGCCGTGCTGGGCATGGTGTCGTCGCCATATTGATCGCGCATCTTCGGATTGACGAAGCGCCAGCCGATGGTGGTGTCGTAAATCTCGGCATTGCGGTCGAAGGCGGACATGGCCTTGGGCATGACGAACGGGGCGCGGCTCATGCTTTCGCTCCCGCCGGCGATAATCAGGTCGGACTCGCCGCCCCGGATCGAGCGCGCCGCCATCGCGACGGCGTCGAGGCCCGATCCGCACAGGCGGTTGAGCGTCACGCCGCCCGAGCTGTCAGGCAGTCCAGCCAGCAGACCCGCCATCCGCGCCAGATTGCGATTGTCCTCGCCGGCCTGGTTGGCACAGCCGAGGATCACATCGTCGAGCTCGCCCCAGTCAACATCCGGATTGCGCTCGATCAGCGCCTTGATCGGGATCGCTGCCAGGTCGTCGGCGCGGACGCTCGACAGGGCACCGCCGTAGCGGCCGATCGGGGTGCGGACGGCATCACAGATATAGGCTTCGGTCATTTCGTTTCAGGCATGTCCTTCGAGACGCCGCTTCGACGGGCTCAGCAGCTCCTCAGGATGAGCGGGTCTGTTCAATCCAACCCCGCTCATCCTGAGGAGGGACTGAGTAAGCGGAGCGCATCGAAGGCCCGTCTCGAAGGATCATTCCGCGTCGATGACTCCGCGGCGGATCTGGTCGAGCTCGATGCTTTCGAACAGCGCCTTGAAATTGCCCTCGCCGAAGCCCTCGTTGCCCTTGCGCTGGATGATCTCGAAGAAGATCGGGCCGATGACGTTCTGGGTGAAAATCTGGAGGAGCAGGCCCTGGCCTTCCGTCGGGGCGCCGTCGACCAGGATTCGGCGCTTTTCGAGCTCAGCCGTCGGCTCGCCATGGCCCTTCACCCGCTCGTCGACCAGTTCGTAATAAGTGTCCGGCGTGTCCTGGAAGGGAATGCCGCGGCCGCGAAGGATATCGACAGTCTTGTAGATGTCGTCCGATCCCAGCGCGATGTGCTGGATGCCCTCGCCCTTATATTCGCGCAGGAACTCCTCGATCTGGCTCTTGTCGTCCTGGCTTTCGTTGAGCGGGATGCGGATCTTGCCGCAGGGCGAGGTCATGGCCTTCGAAAACAGGCCGGTGACCTTTCCCTCGATGTCGAAGTAGCGGATTTCGCGGAAGTTGAAGAGCCGCTCGTAGA
>CBFGLY010000243.1:0-2661 GCA_965649725.1 uncultured Sphingomonas sp. | reverse complement strand
CCTTCGCCCGCGAGCAGGACATCGGTGAGGTCGACGCTGTCACCGGCACTGCCGGCCAGCTTCTCGACGACGATCTTGTCTCCGGGGGCAACGCGATACTGCTTGCCACCCGTGCGCACGATAGCGAACATGGGCCTCATCACTTTCCGTAACAATTGACCGCGCAAGGTTTGGCCGCGTGGCACGAGGCCTCGCGCGGGAAAGCGTGCCGCCTATGGGGTGAGGTCGATTCTGTCAACCGTCGCGGGCGCCGGAATTCCAAAGTCGAAGGGAACTTCTGCCGGCATGAAGCCATCTTACTCCGGTTTGTGAGCGTAGGCGTCATCGCAAGGAGAAGATGACATGAAACCGGACGAACCGATCCCCGATCAAACTGAGCAGCCCCTGATTGGGACAAGACGAGACATGTTCTCGCACGGAGCGATGCTCTTGGCGACGGCGGCCGTGGCGGGGCCCTTTGCCGCCGCCTGCGCAAAGGGAGCCGCCCCGGCAGTCCAGGAAAACCAGCAAGAGGCGAAAGTGCCGGCGGCGGGGGAAAGCCTCTACGACCGGCTTGGGGGCATTTTCGCCATCGCCGGCGTTGTCGATTATTTCAGCGACGAGGTGGTCAAGGACCCCGTTGCCGGCGCCCAGTCGAAGAATCCGCAGCTAAGGGAGTGGCACACCAAGCAACTCGACCGACTGCCGGGATTGAAATTCATGCGCACCCTGTGGGTGGCGAATATCTCGGGCGGCCCTTTCCAATATACGCCGGTCCGGCCGGGCAGCACCAACCTGGGCCTCGAGAATGCGCACAAGGACCTCAAGATCTCGCCGGATGAATTCGACGCCGTGGCGGGCGTGCTGTCGCGCTCGCTCGACCATTTCAAGGTTCCGGCCAAGGAAAAGGGCGAGGTTCTCGCTGCCTTCGCCGCGCACAAGGACGAGGTCACCCAGGGCTGGCGCGACGCGCAACGCGGCTGAAATCAGTGGCGATGCTCGGGCTTTAGCTTGTATTTTTCGCCGTCGAAGCCTTCGAACAGGGAGCCGATTGCCGGATGGTCGATCGGCTCGCCCTCGTCGTCACGGACCAGGTTCTGCTGGCTGACATAGGCGACGTAACTCGATTCCGAATTTTCGGCGAGCAGATGGTAGAAGGGCTGGTCCTTGGCCGGCCGCATTCCTTCCGGAATGGCCTCATACCATTCCTCGCTGTTGGCGAAGACCGGATCGACATCGAACACCACGCCGCGGAAATCGAGCAGGCGATGGCGAACCATTTCGCCGATGCCGTATCGGGCGCTGGGGATCGAAGCGGGTTCGGTACTGGTCATGATCGTCAATGTAATTGCCGCATAAGCGGTGACAAGCAGGAAACCGGCAAGGGGTGCGGTTCGTTCCCACCGCGATGGCTCCCGTAACGACTGGCTTCGACGTGGACCGGCTGGTCTTCGGCCCCACCGACGTGGATCTTTCCCGCTCGCCGATGGCCGGACAGCTGGGCATGGAAACCTATGTGCTGGGCGCCTTCAACCCCGGCATGACCCGGCTGGGCAATGGCAATCTGCTGATGATGGTCCGAATCGCCGAGGCGCTGAAGCACCCCATCGCCGATGGCCATGTCCATGTGATCCGCTGGAGCGACGGCGGCTTCGTCATCGACCGTTGGCCGCTCGAGTTGGCTGACACCGCCGACCCCCGCAAATTCCTGATGCGCGGTGGGGGATGGAAGGTGATGGCGCTGACCAGCCTGTCCTGGCTGCTCCCCGTCGAGCTCCGGCCCGACGGGCTGGAGGTGGTCGCGGTTCATTATGACAAGGCCGTCGCGCCCGAAGGCGACTGGCAATGCTATGGAGTCGAGGACGCGCGGATCAGCAAGGTCGGCGGCGAATGGCTGATGACCAGCTGCTCGGTCAGCCCGGAGAGGCATTCGACCACCCTATACCGGTCCGACAACGGCCTCGACTGGCGCTTTGCCGACATCGTGCTGGATCACCAGAACAAGGACATGCTGATCTTCGAAGGGAAGATCGACGGCCAATATTGGGCGCAGACCCGGCCGCTCGGCGACCTTTATTTCGCCTATCCGCCGGGGAGCGAGTGGCGCGCCGGACCGTCGATCAACCTGGCGACCTCTCCCGATGCCCTTCACTGGAAGCCCTTCCTGAAGCCCGGCATCCGGCCTCATGCCGACACGGTCGCGACGGCGAGGATGGGGGGCGGGACGCCGCCGATCTTGACCGACGAGGGCTGGCTGACGCTTTGGCATGGCGTCGAGCCCAAGGAGATCGTCGGCATCTACCGCACCTATTGGTCGATCCTCGACCGTGACGATCCATCGCGCATCGTCCGGACGGAGCACAGGCCGCTGATCGAGGCGAACCCGGCGCTGACGGCGCCGCTCGAGGAGCTGATGTATGTGCGGGACGTGGTCTTCACGACGGGCATCGCCGACGCCGGCGACCATTATGTGGTCGCGTCCGGAGAAGCGGACCTGGCCTGCCGGATCACTCATGTCCCGAAGTCCGCTTTCGGTTGAGGACAAGGCTTTGCAAGGGCTCGAACCGCTGCTAGAGGCCGCCCCCGACCGATGCCGGCCTCAAGCGCCGGGCAGCATCATCCTGTCATGCGGAGAGGTGGCTGAGAGGTCGAAAGCACCGCACTCGAAATGCGGCGTGCCGG
>CBFGLY010000242.1:0-2669 GCA_965649725.1 uncultured Sphingomonas sp. | reverse complement strand
GCGCTGTGGAACCGTGGCAACGACGACACAGATCGGCGCTTTCTCATTGAATCCAAGCCGGAATTGACCCGCGCACGGCTGGAACTCGCGCGCGGAATAGGGCAGGTTATCCGGAACGGCCTGGCCCTGATGGGCGTGGAGGCCGCCGAGGAGATGCGCTGAATGGCCGACGCGGGGGTGTTGAGAGCCGGTGACCGGCTTCCATGGCTGGAACCCTATCGCCCCCCTTCGCGCCGCCCGTCGAACCGCAAGGCTGGTATTGCGGCCCTCGTAGGCGTGGCGGGCCTGGCCGGAATTGCGACCTTGCTTGCGGCCCGGCTGCTGCCGCTGCCCGGCACTGGGGCCGAGCCTTCGGCGGAAGTGCTGCTTCCGCCGCCGTCGATGATCAAGGACGAGATCGTCCTTCCGCCGCTCACGCAACACGCCGAGCCGGCGCCTGTCGAGACGGTCACGGCCACCGAGACCGCCACCGCCAGGCCCCATGCCCGCAAGGCCGTCCGTCGGCGGATCACCGCCGAGCCGACGCGGACCGCCTATAGCGGCGTCGTCCACGATCAGGCGGACGAGGAAATTGCTTCGCCGGCACCGATCAGCGCCGAGGCGATCGCCATCGCGATGATGCCGGCCCCGCCTGCCGATCCGCCGAGGCCCGCAGTCAATCCGGCCGCGCGCGTGGTACGCGGGAAGACGGTGCAGCTGGGCGTGTTCAAGACCGCCCGGCAGGCGGAGATCGCCTGGCGAAGCGCGGTCAGGGACTATACCTATCTCGTGACCATGCCGAAAAGCATCGAGCCGATCCGCATCCGGTCGAAGACCTATTACCGGCTCCAGCTCGGCACGCCTTCGCGAACCCATGCGACGCAGCTGTGCGGCAATTTGAAGCAGATCGGGCGATCCTGCCGAGTTGCCTGAACACGCAAAATTTGACCTGATAAAGTTGCGCCGCGCGCTGTAGGCTGGCGTCCGCGAATCCCGGGGAGATAGTGAGCAGATGAGCGACGGACGCGCCTATGACGATCAGGCCCTGCCCTGGCTTGAGGCGGTCGACGACGAGGACGGCCCGCGCGGCGTGTCGGCCCGCAAGATGCTCGTCGCGCTGATGCTGGTGCTGGCCGCGGCCGCGATCGTCGCGGGGACGATGTTCTGGCTCGGACGGCGCGACCCGGTGGTGACCGGCGCTCCGGAGCTGATCCGCGCCGCGCCGGGTCCCTACAAGGTCAAGCCGCAGGACCCGGGAGGGCTGGATATCGCGGGAGACAGCGAAACGGCATACTCGACCAGCGCTGGCGAGGATCCCGACTCCGCGCTGGACCTGGGCAAGCTGCCGCAGGACATGCAGCCGCTGCCTGTTCCGGCAGAAGATGCCCCGCCCAAGAAGATCCCGCCGAACGAGAAAAAGGAGCCGGCGAACGACGAGCCCGCTCCGGCCGGGCCGACCGGTCCGACGATCCAGCTCGGCGCCTATGCCTCCACGGTCAAGGCCGATACGGCCTGGACCTTGCTCTCCGGCCGGTTTCCGGAGGTCGCCGCGCTCAGGAAGACGGTCGTGACGGCTACGGTGAAGGGCAAGCCCTTCTACCGCCTGCGTGCCGTCGGCTCTTCGGACCAGACGAAAGCGGCCTGCGCCGCTCTTCGGGCGGCGGGTGAAAGCTGCCTGGTCGTCAACTGATGCAGGCGGCGATTTACGGACTGGCCGGGACGGAACTGACGCCGGACGAGGCCGCATTTTTCGCGGATTCGCGCCCTGCCGGCTATATTTTGTTCAAGCGAAATATTGAGACGCGGGAACAGTTGCGGAGGTTGACGGATGCCCTTCGCGGGCTCGAAGGGCATGACGACGTGCCGATTCTGATCGACCAGGAAGGCGGCCGCGTCGCCCGAATGCGCCCGCCCGAATGGCAGGCCTTCCCACCCGGCGAGGCGTTCGACCGGCTCTACCAGCTTGCGCCATCGAGCGCGATCGAAGCGGCGCGGGTCAATGCTCGGGCGCTCGGCCTGATGCTGGGCGAGGTAGGCATCAACGTCGATTGCCTGCCGATGCTCGACGTTCGCCAGCCGGGCGCGAACGATATCGTCGGCGACCGGGCGCTCGGATCGGAACCGATGCAGGTTGCTTCCCTGGGCAAGGCGATCCTCGACGGACTGACTTCGGCCGGCGTGCTGGGGGTGATCAAGCATATCCCCGGACACGGCCGGGCGTTGGCCGACAGCCACCTGGAGCTGCCCGTCGTCGATGCCGGCGAGGACGAACTTGCGATCGACATCGAGCCGTTCGAGCGGCTGCGGGACGCCGCGATGGGGATGACCAGCCATTTGCTCTATACGCAGTGGGACGCCGAGCGGCCGGCGTCGCAGTCGCCGATCGTCATCCACGACATTATTCGCCAGCGCATCGGCTTCGACGGCTTCCTGATGAGCGACGATATCGGGATGGAGGCGCTGCGCGGCGATCATGGAGAGCGCGCGGCGGCGTGCGTCGCGGCGGGGTGCGATGTTGCGCTCCATTGCGACGGCAAGATGGAGAATATGATCTCAGTCGCGAAGGCAGTCCCGGCGCTGTCCGCCGAGGGCGAAGCGCGTCTGGCGCGTGCGATGGCGATGCGCTTCACCCCCGACGACGAAATGGATTTCGCCGAGGCCGTCGCGAAGCGGGATGCGTTGCTGGCGCT
>CBFGLY010000241.1:0-2682 GCA_965649725.1 uncultured Sphingomonas sp. | reverse complement strand
ATGATTCTCCGTTCACTGGCCAAGGCTCGCCGAAAATGGTTAACGGGGGGTCAAAGCCGGTCTCGCCTTGACAGAATCGCCCCTGGTCGTCATTGGGCGCGGGTTCGGGCGGCGTGATGCGCCGCCTTCATATTTTCTAACCACTGGGATTCTCGCGATGGCCAAGCCGGCAACCGTCAAGATCAAGCTCGTCAGCACCGCCGACACGGGCTTCTTCTATGTGACCAAGAAGAACCCGCGCAACCAGACCGAGAAGATGTCGTTCCGCAAGTACGACCCGGTCGCGCGCAAGCACGTCGAGTTCAAGGAAGCGAAGATCAAGTAAGGCCTATTCGGCTTCGCCTGGCTTCTTGCCGGGCACCGCTTCGATCTGGGCGGTCTCGGCAACGGGGCCGCCCGATTCCTTTTCGGTCTCGATCGGTCCGGCTTCCAGCAGCTCGTCCACCGTTTCGGCAAAGCGCATTACCGAAATGGGCTTGGCGACATAGGCCTGGGCGCCCGCCGCCTTGATCCGTTCGTCGTCGCCGACGGCGGAATAGGCCGTTACCGCCATGATCGGCACGGCCTTCAGCTCCTCGTCGGCGCGCATCATCTCCATCAGCTCGATGCCCGTGATGTGGGGCAGCTGGATATCGGTGATGACCAGGTCGGGATGGAAGGCGCGGGCCGCGTCCAGCGCTTCGCGGCTGTCGAGCACCGGCTCGGTCTCATGCCCGTGAGCCGTCAGCAGGTCGCAGAACAGCTTGATGTTGAGCGCATTGTCCTCGACAACCAGGATCTTGGCCAAGCGATGCCCCCCGAAACTACCCATCCAAGATAGGCGATGTTGAGTCCGACCACAAATGACGCCGAAGCGCTGGCGCTAAGCGCGCTGGCGGCGACCCTTTCAGACGAACGGCGCGCAGCGCGGTTCCTCGACCTCACCGGCCTGTCCCCGGACGGGATTCGGGAGCGGATCGGCGAACCGAGCCTGCTGGCGGCGGTCCTGGCCTTCCTCGAGAGCCATGAGCCCGACCTGATCGAAGTTGCCGAAGCCATCGGCTGCAAGCCCGAGGCGCTGATCGCCGCCCGCGCGGAGCTGGAGCGGTGACTCTTCGACAGGCTCAGGGCAGGCGGCGCCCGCTGCTGATCACCGACTGCGACGAGGTGCTGCTGCACATGGTCAGCCATTTCCGCGACTGGCTGGGCGAGGCGCACGACGTCGATTTCGCGTTTGAGACCGGCCAGTTCGATGGGGCATTGAGCGATCGTCGGTCGGGCGAGGCCCTGGGTCGCGACCGGGTGTGGCCGTTGCTTGGCGAATTCTTCGAGAATGAAATGCATCGGCAGACACTGGTGCCTGGCGCGATTGACGCGCTGGGGCGGATCGGCGAGGTTGCCGACATCGTCATCCTCACCAACCTCCCAGAACTGGCGCATCCGTGGCGGGTCAACCAGCTTGCCAGCCACGGCATCGCGCACGAGGTCGTCTGCAACCAAGGCGGCAAGGGCGTTCCGGCGCGGACGCTGATCGATCGCTACGGCGCGCCCCGAACCGCGTTCGTCGACGACCTGCCGGTCCACCATGAATCGGTGGCGAAACATGCCCCGGAAGTGCATCGGCTGCACATGGTAGCCGAACCCCGGCTGGCCCCGGCAGTGCCGGTCGCCGAACATGCCCACGCCAGGATCGACGACTGGCCGACCGCTTGCGAATGGATATTGGAGCGACTGGACGAACAATGAGCAAGATCGCGTTCATCACCGGAGTCACGGCCGGGATCGGGGAAGCTGCTGCGCGCAAATTGGCAGAAGGCGGCTGGAAAATTGTCGGCACTGGTCGGCGGCGAGACCGGTTGGACGACCTTGCGGTCCAGCTCGGGGACTCATTCCATCCGCTGCTGCTCGACATGCGGCAGCCCGAAGGCTTTGCCGCCGCGCTCCAGTCCTTGCCGGACGATTTCCGGGCCATAGACCTGCTCATTAACAACGCCGGCCTCGCGCCGCCGATGAGCAATTTGCAGGACGCGGACCAAGCGCCCCTCGACACGGTCATCGACACCAATGTCACCGGCCTCGTCGCGCTGACCCGCGCGCTCCTGCCTACGCTGGTCGAGCGGAAGGGCGCGATCATCAACCTGTCGTCGGTCGCCGCCACCTATCCCTACCGAGGCGGCGCCGTTTATGCGGGATCGAAGGCGTTCGTCCGCCAGTTCGGGCTCGGGCTGCGCTGCGACCTCGCCGGGACCGGCGTCCGGGTCACCTCGATCGAGCCGGGCATGGTCGAGACCGAATTCACGCTGGTCCGCAACGGCGGGGACCAGGCCGCGAGCGATGCGCTCTACGCCAACATGAACCCGATGACGGCGGATGATATTGCCGACACGATCTTCTGGGTCGCGAGCCTGCCGCCGCACATCAACATCAACGCCCTGGAACTGATGCCGACCAGCCAGAGCTGGGCCGGCTTCGCTGTCCAAAGAGAGGAATAAAGGACCCGTCCGTCCTGAGCTTGTCGAAGGACTGTCCTTCATTCCGGCTCGGAAAAAAGGAAATGCAGCCCTTCGACAGGCTCAGGGTAAGCGGCTTGGGGGAGTTGACCTTCGCCTGTTTGAAGTGTTGAGGCCGTGGCCATGAGCATCGACAATCGCCTCGCCGAACTCGGCATCACCCTTCCCGAAGCCGCCGCCCCGGTGGCGAGCT
>CBFGLY010000240.1:0-2696 GCA_965649725.1 uncultured Sphingomonas sp. | reverse complement strand
TTGTCCGAGCAATCGACGCCGGCCGAATTGTCGATGAAGTCGGTATTGATCCGCCCGCCCTTCGTTGCGAATTCAATGCGCCCGGCCTGGTTGATGGCCAGGTTCGCGCCTTCGCCGATGACCTTTGCACGGACGTCGCGGGCATCGACCCGAAGAGCGTCGTTGGCCGGGTCGCCGACCTGCTCGTTGGTCTGGTTCGATGCCTTGATGTAGGTGCCGATGCCGCCGAACCAGATGAGGTCGACCGGCGCCTTCAGGATTGCGGTGATCAGGCTGTTCGGATCGATCGTGTCGACGTCCAGCGCCAGGGCCGCCTTCGCTTCCTTGCTCAGCTGGATCGATTTCTGGCTGCGCGGCACGATCATGCCGCCCTTGGACATCGTCTTGCGGTCGTAATCGTCCCAGCTCGACCGCGGCAGGTTGAACAGCCGCTGCCGCTCGGCGAACGTCGTTGCCGGATCGGGATCGGGATCGATGAAGATGTGGCGATGGTCGAACGCCGCGACCAGCTTGATCGCTTCGCTCAGCAGCATCCCGTTGCCGAACACGTCGCCCGACATGTCGCCGCAGCCGGCGACCGTCACCGGCTGCGTCTGGACGTCGATCCCCATTTCCAGGAAGTGGCGCTGGACCGAAATCCAGGCACCCTTGGCGGTGATGCCCATCGCCTTGTGGTCGTAGCCGTTGGATCCGCCGCTGGCGAAGGCGTCGCCAAGCCAGAAATTGCGTTCCAGCGCGATGGCGTTGGCCACGTCGGAGAAGCTCGCCGTGCCCTTGTCCGCCGCGACGACGAAATAGGGATCCTCGCCGTCATGGATGACGACATTGGCGGGGTGGACGACCTTGTCCTCCACGATGTTGTCGGTGACGGACAGCAGGGACCGGATGAAGATGCGGTAGCTTTCCGTGCCTTCCGCCAGCCAGGCGTCGCGATCGACCGCGGGGTTCGGAAGTTGCTTGGCGTAGAATCCGCCCTTGGCGCCGGTCGGCACGATCACGGCGTTCTTGACCAGCTGCGCCTTCATCAGCCCGAGGATTTCGGTCCGGAAGTCGTCGCGCCGGTCCGACCAGCGAAGTCCGCCGCGGGCGATCGGGCCGCCGCGCAGGTGGATGCCCTCGACCCGCGGGCTGTAGACCCAGATCTCGCGATAGGGGATCGGGGCGGGAAGGCCCGGGACCTGCTTGCTGTCGATCTTGAACGCCAGCGCCTCGCCCGGCCCGCAGGCGAAGGCGTTGGTGCGCAGCGTCGCTCCGACCACCGCCCGCATCAGGCGCAGGATTCGGTCGTCGTCGATTCCGCGGACGTCCTTCAACGCCTGGTCGAAGGCCGTGGCGGCTTCGGCGATGGCCGCATCCCGGTTGTTCGCGGCCGGATCGTGGGCCGACGTGAACAGGCGGATCAGCGATGCGGTCGCCTGTGGAGCAAGCCGAAGCGCATCGACGACCGTCGCAAGGCCGAACGCGACGCCGGTCTGCCGCAGGTAGCGGAACCACGCCCGAAGCCAGACGACGGCCCTTGTTTCCAAACCGGCGAACAGGACGAGCTGATTGAAGGCGTCGTTTTCCGCCTGGCCGCCAAGCACGTCGGCGATCGCCCGCTCGATGACGGGCGCGCGCGACAGGACGGCTTCGAGATCCACCTCGGACGAGAGTTCCAGCAGGCAGTCGTGGATGTGCGCGAGCGACTCGCCGTGAAGCTCGGTGGGGATTTCCTCGAGCACCCGGAAGCCGAAATTCTCAAGCACCGGGACCGCTTCCGACAGCGGAATCAGGCCGCCCCGACGATAGATTTTCAGGCGCAGGCGATGCGCGCCGGCATTCGTTTCCCGGTAAAAGCGGGCGTCGCGCTCACCGCCATGATCCAGCTGCTGCAGGCGAAGGATATCGAGCGCGGCTTCGGCTGGGCTGGTCTGGGAGCAGTAAGCCTCCGGAAATTCGCCCGCGAAGCCGAGCGCCAGCCGGGTTCCGCGTCCCGGTCCGACCAGCTCGATCAGCGCCTCTTCGACGCTCGGTTCCCAGCCGCGGACCATCGCGTCGAGCTTCCGGTCGAGCGCCTTGGTGTCGGGCATCGGGTCCTCGGCCTCGATGTCCAGCGTGTAGCGGATCAGCGCCAGGTCGCCTTCGCCAAGCTCGACCGACCAGCTGGTCACGTCGCGCCCGGTCGCTTCCTGGAGCATTTCACCGATTGCCACGCGGCGGCCAGTGTTGAGCTCGTCGCGGGGCAGCCAGACGAAGGCGAACAAATGACCCTTGAGGATGCTCCGGACGAGCAGCAAGGCGGGCCGGGGGCGGTCGGCGAGCGACATTGCCATCGTCACCAAGTCGCGGCCGCTCTCGGGGCTCAGGTTGATCAGCAGGTCGCGCGGAACCGACGCGACCGCGTGGCGAAGCGCCTTGCCGCTATGTCCCTTGGGGTCGAACCCGAATGCCGTGTCCAGCTCTTTCAGGCGCCGGCGGAGGACTGGAACTTCCTCGGTCGGAAGGATGAGCGCCTGGCTGGTCCATAGGCCGGCATGCACGCCGATGCCGGTGATCTTGCCCTTCTCCCGGATCGGGACCGCGACCAGGTCCAGCGGCACTCGGCGGTGGACGGTCGAGAGACGCTCCGCCTTGGCCATCAGCGGGACCGATCCGCCCTGCTCGAAATAGCGGATGGCGCCGACGCTTCCGCCCTTGTCGGTCGGCGCGCCGGGAAT
>CBFGLY010000239.1:0-2737 GCA_965649725.1 uncultured Sphingomonas sp. | reverse complement strand
GGCTTTGAGGCAAAGGCCTATGCGATATGGCGTTGATCCTGGCCCTGGAATCCTCCTGCGACGACAGTGCCGCGGCCTTGGTCGGCAGCGACCGGCAGATCCTGGCCCAGGCGGTGGTGGGGCAGAATGACGCGCACCGACCATTCGGCGGAGTGGTCCCGGAAATCGCCGCCCGCGCCCATGTCGAGATTCTTCCGGGCCTGGTCCGTCAGGTCCTGCACGAAGCCGATATCGCAATCGGCGAGGTGGACGCGATAGCCGCAACCGCGGGCCCCGGCCTAATCGGCGGGGTGATGGTCGGATTGCTGGCGGGCAAGGGGCTGGCGCTGTCGGCGGGCAAGCCGCTGATCGCCGTCAATCACCTCGAAGGTCATGCGCTGAGCCCCCGGCTGGTCGATGTCGGGCTGGACTTCCCCTATCTGCTGCTGCTGGCCAGCGGCGGGCATTGCCAATTGCTCGAAGTGAGAGGCGTGGGCGATTACCGGCGGCTGGCGACGACCGTCGACGATGCCGCCGGGGAGGCGTTCGACAAGGCGGCGAAGCTGCTTGGCCTCGGCTACCCCGGCGGCCCGGCGATCGAAGCCTTGGCCGAGGACGGCGATCCGGCCGCGGTGCCGCTTCCAAGGCCGCTGGTGGGATCGAAGGAACCGCATTTCAGCTTTGCCGGCCTGAAGGGCGCGGTCCAACGCGCGGTGGCCTCTGGCGAGCATCGGGACGCCGATATCGCCGCAAGCTTTCAGCAGGCCGTGGTCGATTGCTTCGTCGACCGGACCAGGCGGGCGCTGCAGGTTTCGGACGCGCCCAGCCTGGTCGTCGCCGGCGGAGTTGCCGCCAACAAAAGTGTAAGGTCGGCGCTGGAAGGGCTGGCGGACGAGGCAGGGCGGCGCTTCTCGGTCCCGCCCGGCTGGCTGTGCACCGACAATGCGGCGATGATCGGCTGGGCAGGGGCGGAACGCTTCGATGCTGGATTGGTCGATGACCTCGATGTTCCAGCCCGGGCGCGCTGGCCACTCGACCCGACGGGCGAGAAGGTCAGGGGCGCGGGGGCGAAGGCATGAGCATCGAAAAGCTGGCGATTATCGGCGGCGGCGCCTGGGGCACGGCCCTTGCGCAGGTCGCCTCGTCCGGCGGACGCGAAACGCTGCTGTGGGCGTTCGAGGATGAAGTCGTATCCGCGGTCAACGCGATCCACGAAAACCCGCTGTTCCTGAAAGGGCAGAAGCTCAATCCGTCGATCCGCGCCACCACCCGCTTTTCCGACCTTTCGGATTGCGATGCCTGGCTGGTCGTCACCCCGGCGCAGCATATGCGCGCGGTGCTTGGCCGCTCGCCCTGCCCGAACATGCCGCTCGTGCTTTGCTCGAAGGGGATCGAGGAAAGCAGCGGCAAGCTGCTCCACCACGTCGCGCACGATGTGTGCCGAAGCTCGCCGGTGGCGGTTCTTTCCGGACCGACGTTCGCGCACGAAGTGGCGGCGGGGTTGCCGACCGCAGTCACGCTCGCTTGCGACGACAAGCTGTTGGGCGAGGAACTTCGCTCGCGCATCAACCTGCCGCACTTCCGCACATATCTGACCGATGACGTTTGCGGGGCGGAGGTGGGCGGTGCAGTCAAGAATGTCCTCGCGATCGCGTGCGGAGTGGCCGAGGGGCGGGGGCTGGGCCAGAACGCCCGCGCCGCTCTGATCGCCCGGGGATTTGCCGAAATGGTCCGCTTCGGAATGGCGATGGGCGGCCGGCGCGAAACCTTGGCCGGCCTGTCCGGGCTCGGCGACCTGGTGCTGACCTGCTCGTCGACCAGCAGCCGGAATTTCTCGCTGGGCAAGGCGATCGGGGAGGGCCGAAGCGCGGCGGAGCTCATGGCCGATCGACGGACGGTGGCGGAAGGCGCCCATACCGCGCCGGTGCTTCACCGGATCGCGACCGAGCGGAACATCGACATGCCGCTCGTTTCCGCCGTGGTCGACCTGCTCGAAGGCCGGGTGCAAATCGGCGAGCTGCTGGAATCGATGCTCAGCCGGCCGCCCGGCGACGAGGAAGATTGACCTCCGACGGCCTGCCCGCCCGGCGCGCCGCGCTGCGCATTCTCGATGCCGTGCTTCGCCGCGCGCAGACGATGGACAATGCGGCGCAGGTGGCACGCGACCTGCCGCCGGCGGACTCGGCGCTGGCCAGCGCGATTGCCGGCGAGACCCTTCGACGCCTGCCCGACCTCGACGCGCTGATCGACAGCGCCACCCGTCAGCGTATCCCTGACGACAGCAAGGCGCGGATGGTGTTGCGGCTGGCGCTGGCCCAGAAGGCCGGTCTGAACACCCCCGATCACGCGATCGTCGCGACCGCGCTGCCGCTGGTCGACGGCGGCCCCCGGCGCCTTGTCCACGGCGTGCTCGGCACGCTTCTTCGCAAGGGCGTTCCGGCGCTCGATGCGCCCCGGCTGCCGGACGCGGTCGAAGATCGCTGGCGGGTCGCGTGGGGCGAAGAGATCGTACATGCGGCGCGCCGCGCCATTTCGCACCGCCCGCCGCTCGATCTCAGCTTCGCTGCTCCTCGCAACGAGGCCGAGTTTCCGGACGGCACCTCGCTTGCTCCGCTCCACCGGCGGCTCGATCATCATGGGGCGGTCACCATGCTGCCCGGATTCGGCGAGGGATTGGCCGGATCCAAAGGACCGCGCGGGGCGCGGTCCGCCGGCCGATGGTGGGTCCAGGACCTGGCCGCCTCGCTTCCCGCCCGGC
>CBFGLY010000238.1:0-2744 GCA_965649725.1 uncultured Sphingomonas sp. | reverse complement strand
TCCAGACCGCCTGGTGCGGAGCCCATTCCGGAAGGGGAGGAGAAGTCATGGCGCGGCCCGATAACAGGGGGCTTGCGTCAGGCCAAGGGTTGCATCCCCTTGGCAAAGCGGCAAGATTGACCTGGTGCCGATGTAGAGTGGGGGGCATCATGCGCATTTCAAGCTTGCTCGTATCGGCGGCACTCGCCGCCGTGACCTTCGCGCCGACTGCGGCGCAGCAAAGGGTCATCGCGGATCCTGCAACGGCGTTCGGCACCCGGCCGAGCGTGGAGGACATCAGCCTTTCGCCCGACGGGAGCAACGTCGCCTATCTGGCTCCTCGCGCGGGCCAGGGGTCGGCACTTTTCGTCGCCAGCCTGAATGGCGGAGAACCGCGAATGGCCGCGAGCGCGGACGGCAATCCGCAGCGGCTGGTCGGCTGCGAATGGGTCGCCAACGATCGGCTGGCCTGCAAGATTTTCGCGTCGCTCGACGCGCTGGGCGCCACTCCCGTCACCCGAATGGTCGCGGTTGATGCCGATGGCAGCGACGTCAAGGTCCTGACCCAGCAAGACGACATCGATCAGCGCTACGGCAATACCTATGGCGGCAATCTGATCGACTTGCTCCCCGGCCAGGACGGCGACGTTCTGATGGACCGTTGGTTCGTCCCGGAAATTGCGCGCAAAACCCGGCTCGCGCAGGAAAAGGAAGGGTTCGGCGTCGTCCGCATCGACACTCGGTCGCTGTCCACCAAGACGGTCGAAGACCCGATCCGGTTCGGGGCGGAGTTCATCACCGACGGGCAGGGCAAGGTCCGCATCATGGGCAAGATGCTGCCCAAGAATGCCAACGGCTACATCGGCCGCATCATCAACTATTCCTATCGCACCGCGGACTCGGATCGCTGGCATGACCTGGGCGACTACGACGTGCTCAGCAGGGATGGCGTCAATCCGCTGGCGATCGATCCCAAGCTCAACGCGGTTTACGCGCTCAAGAAGGAAAACGGCCGGCAGGTGCTCTACCGCATCTCGCTGGACGGATCGCTGCGCCAGGAACGCATTTTCGCGCACCCGCAGGTGGACGTCGATGGAGTCATCCGGATCGGCCGGAGCCGGCGTCCGGTCGGCGCGACCTTCGTAACAGAGAAGAGGGAAGCGGTTTATTTCGACCCGGAGCTCAATAGGCTCGCCCAATCCCTGGCGAAGAGCATGCCCAAGCTGCCGCAAATCCGGTTCGTCGATTCCAATGTCGACGAATCGAAGCTGCTGATCCTGGCGGCGAGCGACACGGATCCTGGCCATTATTTCGTGTTCGACAAGGCCAGCAAGCAATTGAACGAGATCATGCTGGTACGTCCGAAGCTCGAAGGGGCGACGCTCGCGGAGGTCACCCCGGTCACCTATAAGGCCGCCGACGGAACCAGCATTCCGGCCTATCTGACGCTTCCGCCTGGCGGACCCAAGACCGGGCTCCCGGCGATCGTGATGCCGCACGGCGGGCCGAGCTCGCGCGACGAGTGGGGTTTCGACTGGCTGGTGCAATTCTATGCCGCGCGGGGCTACGCCGTTCTCCAGCCTAACTTTCGCGGATCGGAAGGCTATGGGGATGCCTGGTTCCAGCAGAATGGCTTCCAGTCATGGCGAACCGCGATCGGGGACGTCAACGACGCGGGACGCTGGCTAATCTCTCAGGGTATCGCGGACCCGAAGAAGCTCGCGATCGTGGGCTGGTCCTATGGTGGCTACGCCGCCCTGCAGGGCGCGGTGGTCGACCCCAGCCTGTACAAGGCGGTGGTCGCCATTGCCCCCGTGACCGACCTTGCCTTGCTCAAGGAGGAATCCTCGTCGCTGGGCCGCGAGTTCGTCGGCTCGGGTCCGCATGTTCGCGAGGGTTCGCCGGCGCAAAACGCCGAACGCATCAGCGCGCCCGTCCTGATGTTCCATGGCAGTCTCGACAGCAATGTGGACGTGCGGGAATCGGAATTGATGGAAAGCCGTCTTCGCTCGGCCGGAAAGCGTGTGCAGCGGGTTGTCTATCCGAAGCTCGACCACGGGCTCAGCGACAGCCAGGCGAGGATCGACATGCTCCGCAAGAGCGACGCATTCCTGCGAACCTCGCTCGGGCTGTAGCAGATAAAAAAAGGGCGACCCGCAAGGGCCGCCCTCTTTTTTCCGATCTGTCGATTGATCAGCGCGAATAGAATTCGACGACCAGGTTCGGTTCCATCTTCACCGGATAGGGCACCTCGTCGAGGGTCGGCACGCGCACGAAGCTGACCTTCGAATTGCCGTCGGGCGAGACATAGTCGGGGATGTCGCGCTCGGCGAGGCTCTGCGCTTCCATGACCAGCGCCATTTCCTGCGCCTTCGGGCCCAGCTCGATGACGTCGTTCACGTCGACGCGGCGGCTGGCGATGTTGCACTTCACGCCGTTGACGCGGATGTGGCCGTGGCTGACCAGCTGGCGGGCGGCCCAGATCGTCGGCGCGAACTTGGCGCGGTAGACGATCATGTCCAGCCGGCGCTCGAGCAGGCCGATCAGGTTCTGGCTGGCGTCGCCCTTCATCTTCGACGCTTCGAAGAAGGTGCGCTTGAACTGCTTCTCGGTGACGTCGCCGTAATAGCCCTTCAGCTTCTGCTTGGCGCGCAGCTGGATGCCGAAGTCCGACATCTTGCCCTTGCGGCGCTGGCCGTGCTGACCGGGACCATATTCGCGGCGGTTGACCGGGCTCTTGGGACGTCCGAAGACGTTTTCGCCCA
>CBFGLY010000237.1:0-2745 GCA_965649725.1 uncultured Sphingomonas sp. | reverse complement strand
CATGAAGTGATGATGCGCGGCACCTTCGCCAACATCCGCATCCGCAACCGGATGCTCGACGGGGTGGAAGGCGGGATGACGCTCTATGCTCCGACGGGCGAGGTCATGCCGATCTATGACGCGGCCATGAAGTATCAGGCGGACGGAACGCCGCTGGTCGTCATTGCCGGCAAGGAGTATGGCACCGGCTCATCGCGCGACTGGGCCGCGAAGGGCACGATCCTGCTCGGAGTCCGCGCGGTGCTCGCCGAAAGCTTCGAGCGCATCCACCGCTCCAACCTGGTCGGGATGGGCGTCCTTCCGCTCCAGTTTGCAGACGGTGAAAATGCCGCAACCTATTGCCTCGACGGCAGCGAGACCTATTCGATCGAAGGCATCGCCTCCGTCGAGCCGCGGCAGGACGTGACGGTCAAGGTCACGCGTTCGAATGGCGAGACTCTAGAGATCGTCGCCCGCTGCCGGATCGATACCTACAATGAGCTCGAATATTACCGGTCGGGCGGAATCCTCCAATATGTGCTGAGAAAGCTGGCCGCCTGACGCTCGATCTCGCCATCGAAATCATCGGATGGTCGGCGGCGCTTGCCATATTGGCCGCCTATGCTCTTCTGACCGCGGGCAAGTTCACGGCGAACAGCCCCGCCTACCAGTGGCTGAACGTGCTCGGCGCGGCGGGATTCATCGTCAATAGCGGCTGGAACGGGGCGATTCCCTCGGCCGCCTTGAACGTCATCTGGGCAGGGATAGGATTGACGGCGCTATGGCGGATCGCACGCAGGAAAGGCTCATCGACCTCAGTCACGTGATCGAGGAAGGGATGACGACCTACAAGGGTTTCCCCGGCCCTCATCTTTGCGACTATTGGACGCGCGAAGCCAGCGCTGCCCATTACGACGATGGCTCCAGCTTCCAGATCGGCCGGATCGATATGATCGCGAACACCGGCACCTACGTCGACAGTCCTTTCCATCGCTTCGCCGAGGGGATGGACCTGTCGGAGCTGCCGCTGGAATCGCTCGCCGACCTTCCAGGCATCGTCATCCGCTGCCCATTCGAGCGCGGCCTGGCGGTCGGCCAAGAAGCGTTCGCGGGGGTGGAGCTTCGGGGGAAGGCGGTCCTCGTCCACACCGGCTGGGACCGGTTCTGGCGAAGCGAACCCTATTTCGCGGACCATCCTTTCCTGACCCGGCAAGCGGCGCAGGCGCTGGTCGATGGCGGCGCGGCTTTCGTCGGGATCGACAGCTATAATATCGACGACACTCGCACCCGCAGCCGGCCGGTTCACACCACATTGCTTGGCGCGGAAATCCCGATCGGCGAACATCTGACCGGCATCGAGAAGCTTCCCGACGACGGATTCCGATTCTGCGCGGTCCCGCCGAGGATCAAGGGGATGGGGAGCTTCCCAGTGCGGGCGTTCGCTAGGCTGGATTGAGCGCCGATTGCAGCCATGCGGGCACGATCGCATTCGGCGGAAGCGCGTCGAAGCGCGCGTGGACGACGGCCAGGCCAAGGTCGGGATAAGAGACGCGGGCCCGCTCACCGCCTTCGCCTTCGACCACGACCAGTCTGCGATTGACCTTCTGCCGCCAGTTCATCCGGGCCGTATTCTCCTGGCCGACGAAGCAACCCTTGGTGAAGCTGACTCCGTTCAGCTCCGCCGCGTTGCATTCCAGCCAGAGCAGGTCGCCGAGCTCGGAGCGTCCTTCGCATACCCCAAGGCGAAGGCGATGTTCGCGCCAGCCCGTTGCCGGATCGGCCGGTGACCCGAGCCAGCGGCGGCCCAGCGCCGGCAGTCGCGGGTCGGCAACCCCTTCATCGCCCTGCAGCGACCAATGCGCTGCAAGCTGCGGATCGCGTTCGATCGAAATCGGCCGGCGAAGACGGTAGATGGCGAGCCGCTTCGCGAGGTCGTCCGCCGCTTCGGATTCGCAATCGAGCAACAGGTCGTCGCCATCGGACCAGACCAGGAAATCGAACAGGCACTTGCCCTGCGGTGTGAGGAGGCCGGCCCAAACAGGCAGCGCCCCGCTGACGTCCTGGGTGACCAGGCCGTTCAGAAAGCCGCGCACATCCTCGCCCGACAGGCGGAGGATGGCACGATCGGCCAGCATGGTCGGCGGCGGGGTGGTCGCGGGCATGGCCCTTAGCTAAGGAGCGCGCGTGACTTTGCAATCGATCACCATCCGCCGCCCCGACGATTGGCACGTCCACCTGCGCGACGGCGAGATGCTAAGGCTGGTCGCGCCCTACACCGCGCGGCAGTTCGGGCGGGCGATCGTCATGCCCAACCTGGCGCCGCCCGTGACAAGCGTGGAGCAGGCCGCCGCCTATCGCGACCGCATCCTTGCTGCCGCCGGTCCGGGCTTCACGCCGCTGATGACCTGCTACCTCACCGATCGCGTCGATCCGGACGAACTTGACCGCGGGCGCCGCGAGGGCGTGTGGATTGCCGCCAAGCTTTACCCCGCCGGCGCGACGACCAACAGCTCGGCCGGGGTGACCGACGTCCGCAACATCTATCCCGCGCTGGAGCGGATGCAGGCGATCGGGATGGTTCTTTGCGTCCATGGCGAGGTGACCGACCCGGAAGTGGACGTGTTCGACCGCGAGGCGGTGTTCATCGATCGAGTGTTGGCGAGAATCGTCCGCGACTTCCCCGAGCTCAGGATCGTGTTCGAGCACATCACCACGAAGCAGGCCGCTCAGTTCGTGGCCGATGCCCCTTCGACCGTGGCCGCGACG
>CBFGLY010000236.1:0-2782 GCA_965649725.1 uncultured Sphingomonas sp. | reverse complement strand
GCGAATTCTCGAGCTTGTCGCGCTCGCGGGTCAGCTGGAGCACTTCCTTCTTGGTGAGGCCGGCGGTGTCGCCCGACAGCTGCTCCTCAAGGCTCTTGAAGCGCTTGATCGAGTTCGAAATCGTCTTCCAGTTGGTCAGCATGCCGCCGAGCCAGCGGTGGTTGACGAAGTGCTGGCCCGAAGTGCGAGCGGCCTCGGCCACGGCGTCCTGCGCCTGGCGCTTGGTGCCGACGAACAGCACCTTGCCGCCGCGGGCGACGGTCTGCTGCACGAAGTCGAGCGCGCGGGCGAACAGTGGAACGCTCTGCGACAGGTCGATGATGTGCACCCCGTTACGATCGCCGAAGATGTACGGCTTCATCCGGGGGTTCCAACGGTGGGTCTGGTGGCCGAAATGCGCTCCGGCCTCGAGCAATTGCTGCATGGTGACGACATTGGTCGCCATTGGATATCTCCTTCGCGGTTATGCCTCGGCGCGCCCATTGTGACCGGTCCAGGACCGGCACCGCTATGTCAGGCGTGCCTGTGGAATGCGGGCCCCCTAACGGATGACGCCTGTCAATTCAAGCACTTCGGACATCAGGGAACGTAAGAAGAACAAATAATTTGACACGAGCGGAACATTAAGAGAACATCATTCGGATTGAAGCGTTTATCAGTCATTCCGGAACGAAAGCGTTCCTGAACTGTTCAGCGCAAAACGGAAGGAAATCCGCCGATGTTCGCGATTGCCCTCACCTTGGCCTTGTTCGGATTCACGGTTGCGATGCTCGCCTCGATGGCGGCGCGCGACGGCTCCAAGATCCTCGCCGCTCTTCAGGGAAACAGCTGGGCCGCCCAGCCGCCTGTCTCGATCAGGCCGCTGACCGTCCGCCTCAGCCAGCGTTATCCGGCATCGCGGCCCGTCCGGGCGCGGCCTGCGCTGCGCGCCGCTGCCTGACCCTGGCATAGCTGGCGATGCTGAACGGAAGCAGCGCCAGGTAAATCCCCGATACGACCAACAGCGTCAGCCAGGGCTCGTTGAGCAACGCCGCGCCGAGCAGCGCAACGCCGACCAGCGCGAACAACCGCCAGCCCTGGCGAATCCGGATCGACGACCAGCTGTAGGTCGGGACGCTGGAAATCATCAGGAGCGCGATGAACAGCGTCCACGGGAGGACCAGCGTCCAGCTGCGGAAGATTTCGTTCCCGCTGATCAGCCACAGGTAGATCGGAACGAAGGTAAGTCCCGCCCCGGCGGGCGCCGGAACGCCCGTGTTGAACCCCGCCGACTTGTGCGGCTGATCGTCGGCGTCGATCCGCGCGTTGAACCGGGCAAGTCTGAGCGCGCAGCAAACCGCGAGCGCGAGGGCAGCGATCCACCCAAACCGCGGTGCGTCCTGCAGCGACCACAGGAAAACGATCAGCGCAGGCGCCGTTCCGAACGCGATATTGTCCGACAGGCTGTCCAGCTCAGCGCCGAACTTGCTCTGGGCCTTGAGGAGCCGCGCAATACGGCCGTCGAATCCGTCGAGAACGCCCGCGCCGACGATGCAGGCCAGCGCCTGCGGCCAGTCGCCGGTAATTCCGAACCGGACTCCGGTCAGCCCGAAGCAAAGCGCCAGCGCGGTAATCGCGTTGGGCGCCAGGGCGCGAAACGGGATTCCGCGCCGCTCGGGAAAATCATTCACTGGCTCAGCCCGCGGCGCTGGGGATCGACGCCGATGACGCCCAGCACCGTTTCGCCCGCAATGGTGCGCTGGCCGAGCAGGACTTGCGGGCCGGTACCGGCAGGCAGGTAGACGTCGACGCGGCTGCCAAAGCGAATCAGGCCGATCCGCTCGCCCGCTTCCACCCGGTCGCCTTCCTTGACGAACGCCATGATCCGCCGGGCGACGAGACCCGCGATCTGCGTGAAGCCGATCTTCAGGCCGTCGTCGCGCTCGACCAGGAAATGCTGCCGTTCATTGTCCTCGCTTGCCTTGTCGAGGTCCGCATTGAGGAACTTGCCGGGAACATAGGCCACGCGCCGGACGGTCCCGGCGATAGGTGTACGGTTCACGTGAACGTCGAACACGCTCATGAAGATGGAAACCCGGGTGAAGTCGCCGGTCAGCCCGCTTTCGCCGCCCAGCTCCAACGGCGCCGCGACCCGCGTGATCATGGTGATTAGCCCATCGGCCGGGGCCACGACCAGGTCGGGGTCCTGCGGAGTGGTCCGTACCGGATCGCGGAAGAAAGCGGCGACCCAGATCGTCAGCCCCACCATGAGCCAGCCGAGGAAATGGCTGAGCATCGTGTAGGTCGCGAGCGTCGCGAATGCAGCGATCAGAGTGAATTTCCGTCCCTCCGGATGAACCGAGGGAAAGCGCCACTTGACCGCGGTCAGCTGGCTGTCTGGCTTGTCGATTGCAGGCATGGCGTCCGTCCTTAAGGACAAGAGCAACGCCCCGCAATCCGCGCGGTTGCCTCTGGCCCACGCGCCGCCTAAGGCGCGCGGCAACCCTTACAAAAATACGCAAGGTTTGGACGAGATGGCCAAGATCAAGGTGAAGAACCCGATCGTCGAGCTCGACGGCGACGAGATGACCCGCATCATCTGGCAATGGATCCGCGAGCGGCTGATCCAACCCTATCTGGACGTCGATCTCCTCTATTACGACCTGTCGATCCAGAAGCGTGACGAGACCGAGGACCGCATCACCATCGAGGCGGCCGAGGCGATCAAGCAGCATGGCGTTGGCGTCAAATGCGCGACGATCACGCCGGACGAAGCGCGGGTCGAGGAATTCGGCCTCAAGAA